>DAOLVF010000171.1:0-3600 GCA_035420565.1 Spirochaetota bacterium
TCAAAAGAAGAGTAAACTTATTGGCAGTCAACCCTTCTTTTTCAAAAAGGGTTGCCCTTGTGACTTGAATACAAGAAATTGTTTTTAAGATAATAATTAGACTTATAATATCATTATTCATGTAATAAAAATGCATAGAATACTTTTTATCTGAGCATACTGAAATACTTCCTGTTACTTCATCTATCATCAAAAATGTAGGTATATTACGAGTCCAATTTTATTAAGAAAGGAATAGCATGTACTTAATCTGATATGGTCATAGCTACAACGGTAGTAGAGCGCACTCTTACTTTATTACAGGAAATACCCGTGATTTTAAAGGATGTGTGAAAGATGAATTAAATCCCTTCAGAATAAATTAGAAAATACCGCATCAAAATTCCTTCACCGGTGTAAGCGGTATTTTGGGGTAAATCTGCCCGTGCACTGGCGGCATGGAGTTGTACACATAGTGTATGTCAAGCATCCCGGTTAATATCCCCGCATGACGTTGAAAGCCCTTGAACACTCCTCGTGTCAGGATATTTTCCATTTTAAGGGTAAGCGCATACACGGCAAGCGGTGTGCCACTGGTAAGCTTGAGCAACTCATTGCTGTAAGCACCGGGGGAAAACACTATCGTCGAGGGGTCACTGGCTTTTGCCTGTAATAGCGGTACTATGGTTGGAAAGCCATCGTCATCAATCCATGCGGCAAATTTAAGCGCATCCATACGGTTAAATAGTTTCATGCACAATGTATCAAGCGGTTGTTCTTCTTTATGCTGTTTTGCGGACAACCGTGCAATGGCTGTTTTTATATATGCTAATGCGATAGTTGCCAGGGGAAGCCTTTCCTTTTCATTAGCCTGTACTAAATCAAAAAAGTGAACCGTGTTAATGCCAAAGTAGGTATTATAGCGAAACATTGGAAATTCATTAAACATTTCATATGCAGCGCCTTCTTGAGCGCTGTGAGTATAGAGTGCCCTGCCGCGCCACATGTCCATTGCCATGGTGAGTATACAAAAGCCCATAGCCGGATTTTTTTTTATAAATTCCTTGCTCATCCCCTTTGAAAATTCACCCAGAGCCATGTGAGTATCATCCAGTGCAAGCAGTGATGTTAACAAGGTAACATGCGGTAATCCTTCATAATTTATTGTAGCAACAAGTGCTATCTTTTCATTTGGCTTTAATGTATCAATTTCATCGCTGGTAAATGCTTTTCGTGTTTTCATGTGAGTTCTCCTGTAATAATTAAATTTCACCTTCGTCATTCTGGCCCCGATCCAGAATCTTTTAAATTTTTGAATCATGCATCAAGTTCAGGATGACCTTGCTATCAAAATTTCAAATGCTTTGAACGTATAAAACTCTGGTTACCATTAACTCCTTTTAAATAGTATTCATTAGCATCCCAATTTCTTTTTTGGTTTTGCAACCGGTACTTCATCCTCTTCAATGCGTGTTGAGCCGCTTGTCTTCACAAGTGCAGGATTATATACATTCTCCCGTGCAACAGCTTCAAAATGCATAAGTTCTTCTTTTGTTAACAGGGGTGCGTTTTCCAATTCCCACGATATTCCAAGGCGCGTATATTTATCCTTACACAGGTTATTGAATGCGCATAAATCCCAGCGGGTTATAGCCTTTGAGTGCAGCAAGTTGATATAATGAGCTATCGCCACAATATTTTCGTCATAAGCAGTTTTACCGGGTATCAGTGGTGTTCGTATCCATACCTCACGTGGATACAGGTGATTATTCATATAATCAATGATGAAGCGCACATTTTTAAGTATTCCATCATTGGATTTACCGGTAAATGCAATGTGTTTTTGTGGGTCCATTTCTTTAAGATCATAGAGCACGCAATCAACGTAGGGAAGAAGCATATCAAGAGCATGCTGGTTGCATATACCACAGGTGTCAATGGCGGTATGAATACCATGGTGCTTTAGTTGAATAAGTACTTGCTGGACAAATCTGGCCTGTAGTGTGCTTTCACCGCCTGAAATGGTAATGCCTCCGCCAGAGGTTAAAAAATATGCCTTATCTTTTAAAAGCTCGTGCACCAGACTGTTAACCTCCCAGCGTTTGCCCAGAAGTTCCATAGCAGTGGATGGACAAACCTCAGTGCACGTTCCGCAGCCCTTGCATCGGGTGCGGTCAATGGTAATGCCATTGTCAAAGCTCAGAGCACCATTGGGGCAGGTGGTTACACAAAGCTTACATCCAATGCAACGCGAGCCAATCCACTGCACCTGTGGTTTTACATGTATGCTTTCAGGATTGTGGCACCATATGCATTTCAGAGGACAGCCTTTCATGAATACGGTGGTACGTATTCCCGGGCCATCTTCGGTTGACATACGTTGTATTTCCAGAACTATCCCTGTAATGGCGGTCATACCTGTTCTCTAAAATTTATTGTGTGATACACGTGCAATGACCTCATCCTGGAGCTCTTTCCCTATTGATGTAAAGTAGGCATTGTAGCCGGTAACACGCACAAGCAGGTGGCGATAGTCCTGCGGATGTTTCTGTGCGTCTTTAAGCATGGCAGGATCGAGCATATTGATCTGTAGTGCAGTACCGCCATTGACAGCATACCCGCGTAAAAACGCTTTAAACTTTTCACGATGTTCGGGATCCTTTAAAATAGATGGATTAAAGGTAATGGTATGGCTTGCACCGTTGGGAAGAAGGTTAACGTAATCCATAAAGTCACCGGGATGGTCCTTGCCTCCGAGCACCTTGCCAACGGAGTTTGCATTGGCAGTTGGTCCATTTATATCGGTTCCATTGACAGGACAGATTGCATTTGACAAAAACTGTCCTTTCTTCCTGCCATCAGGGGTTGCCGGTAAAATATATCCACTGCCAACCCAGTAGTTCCATGAAAGCATGCCGGGTCTAAATTGACGGGCTGTGGATTTTGTTTTGTACTTCCATGATTCCTCTGCCCACAACTGCATGATGCGGAGCCCCATTGCATCGGCATAATCATCATCACGGCCATATTTTGGTGCTCGGTTTTTTGCCATTGTCTGCAAAACTTCAAATCCGTCCCAGTTGTGCTTCAAAGCATTGATGAGTTCATCTATGGTACATATTTTATTGTCATATACCAGATACTTAATGGCAAGCAATGAATCAACCGTAGTTGCGTAGGTTACCGCTTCCAGCGTGGTAAAGCTTATTTCAGCGCCACCTTGCGTAATATCCATACCTTTCCGGGCACATCCTTTAACCAGACATGAAAGATACGGTGTGGGATGATACGTGGCGCGAATTCGTTCGGATTCCTCGTACAGCTCTACAATTTTTTTAATTATGAATTTAGTCTGAATTTCATAAGCCTTCCAGAATTCATCAAACGTTTTAAATGATCGCGGATCGCCAGTCTTTGGGCCAATCTGCTTTACCGGCTCGGTTTTACCAGTTACCGGATCGGTAAAGGGGAAGAAATCTTTACCATTGTTGAGTGCCAGCTCAACTGCTTTTGCTAAATTAAGATTATTGTCAACAGTCCCCGAGCGGTCATTGCCCACCATGGTGTTTTCCAGACAACCAACAGGGGCATAATCAAAAACATTATCTTCATTGATAAGAT
>DAOLVF010000172.1:0-3596 GCA_035420565.1 Spirochaetota bacterium
AGTGGCGGGATATGATGCAGGAGGAGTACTTTAAAGCCTGCTTTGTCGACATATTGAACAGAACAAAACAAAAATATGACTTTAAGCTGATAGCGTACTGCATCATGGACAATCACATCCATATCGTCATCCACACAACCAGCACAGGAGCGCCCATAGCACGCATTGTGCAGTATATTAAGGCACGGTTTGCCGAGATGTATAATAAAATAACCGGCAGGACCGGGCCATTCTGGAATGAGCGCTATAAGGATATCATTGTACAGTTTGCGCATGATGCGTTTCATTATTTGTTGTGGTTACTATGGTACATAGCGTTCAATCCGGTACGGAAGCGCCGGTGCGATAGTCCTGTACAGTATCGCTACAGCAGTATACAATCCTATGTACAGGAGGGTGCTGATGTTGGTGTACCGATAGATCATCATGAGTACTTTTTGCAGCTGGGGGACAGTTTCAGCGAACGGGTGAGGCGTTTTTTACAGTATGAGGAGGCGTACCGTAAGCGCTACTCCATTGCACAGTGGGTATAAAAAAGGGGTCAGAGCTTTATAATAATTAAAAAAAGTACCAAAATAAAAATATATGTTGACATAATATATAGCCCCAATAATATGTACTTAAAGTCTATATTATTGGGAGGAATACTTACCATGCTTTTTAATAACTCGCTGATAATAAAAAGTACTATAACAGCAGCAAAAAGCATACTATGCAGAGATGATTTTGTCCATGAGGATTTCTTCATGGCACTACAACAATATTTAGCTCTGACCCCTTTTTATGTACGGTGGATATATAGTTTCGGCATGTATTATTGCAATCTGCTATCACTTATAAAACAACATACACTTTTTTATAAACTGCCACTGGATAAATCAATACAGCTTCTGCATAGCATGGAAAAAGGCAATTTGTTTATCAACAGGTCATTGATAATGATGCTAAAATTATTCACCACGATGGTATATTTTGATGATGATGTGCATGCACAATTGATTGGCTATGAGCATCTGGCACATTGCCAATAGAGGCATGATATGATATATTCATACAGCGATTATGAACACAGCAAACAATTGAGCGCTGATGTTTGCGTCATTGGCAGCGGTGCTGGTGGGGCAGTGGCTGCCTATGAGCTTGCTGCATCAGGGTATCGTGTTATCATTGTTGAAGAGGGCGGTTTTTATTCAACAAAAGATTATGACGGCAAGCCACTTACCAGTATGAAAGCAATGTGGCGTGGTGCAGGTGCTACTGTTTCGTTTGGCATTCCGTCCATATCAATTCCAGCAGGCAAATGTGTTGGTGGCACTACAGCCATTAATTCTGCAACATGTTTCAGAACGCCAGAGCATATTGTTCATCAATGGAAACAACGGTTACAGGTAAATCTTGATTATAAAGAACTTGAAACATATTGTGAGCGTGTTGAAACAATAATCAATGTTACGAAACTGCCATGGGATGTGCTTGGCAATTGCGCAAACATTGTTAAGCGGGGTGCAGATGCGCTTGGATTGCACTGCAAACCGTTAATGCACAATGTAAAAAATTGTAAGGGTTGCGGTACCTGTCAGTTTGGCTGTGTTGAAGGAGCCAAACAAAGTATGGAGGTAAGCTATATTCCTTTAGCCTTACAATACAACGCAATGCTATTAACACAGTGTAAAGCGGTAAAAATTCTTTTTAAAGGGAATAAAGCGTATGGTGTTCAATGTGCCATAACCAATGAAGCAGGGAGGAAAGCTACCTGTACTATTAATGCTTCTGTTATTGTTTGTGCATGCGGCAGCATGCTTACTCCGCTGTTGCTTAAACAAAGTGGCGTACGCAACAAACATCTTGGTAAACATTTGCAGATTCATCCCTGCTCCCGTGTTGTTGCTCTCATGGATGAAGAGGTTAAAGGCTGGATTGGCGTTTCGCAGGGAGCATATATTGACGATTATGCAGATGAAGGTATTATGCTGGAAGGCATTTTTGTACATCCCTCAATATTGGCTGCATCACTTCCCGGTGTGGGAAATGATTTTTTACAGTTGGTGCAGCGGTTTAACAATATTGCAGCGTTTGGGGTAATGGTGCATGATACTGCCGAGGGCGTTGTATCGGGGAATTTGAATACGCCACTTTTATGGTATTCCATGAGTGGCAAAGATATTGAAACTTTAAAAAAAGGCATCGCATACCTGTCCATGGTTTTTATCGCTGCCGGAGCAAAACAGGTCTTTACGCCGCTATCGCCATTTCCGGTGCTCCATTCAGCGGATGATGTTAAAAAATTGGAACATGCCCATATCACGCGGAAAGATATCCCGGAGGTTTTTGCCTTTCATCCATTGAGTACATGTCGTATGGCGGGCGATAGTTCCTGTGGAGTGGTCGATAGTTATGGTAAATGTTTTAACACTGATAATGTATATATTGCCGATGGCAGCATCGTGCCAACTTCACTGGGAGCAAATCCACAGATTACCATTATGACTTTAGCTACAAAGATTTCGCGGCACATTGCTGATACATTAGCTCATACACGGTGTGTGTGATGAAGATGAAAAAAGTCATGGTGACAGTATGTTTGCTACTATTTATGTCAATGAATATTTTTTATGATGCCTATCCGGATACGCTGCCAGGTTTAACCCATGATGATATACAAAAGCTGCAGGCTGGTACTATCATTATAACACAGCAAAAGCAAAATACTGCTGATAGCCAGATTGCCCGTGTAACAGGGGCTATTTGTATACATAAACCTATCAATGAGGTGTGGAAATGCCTCGTTGACTGGGAAACAATGCCACGCTATGTTGATAGCCTGGATTATTATAAAGTTATTGCAAAAATGACTGATGATGTGTGGATAATTGAAGGACAACTGCATGTTACATTTATAAAATTTAGATATACACTCATTGTCAACAGCAATAAAAGTAAGTATTATCAACAATGGCGACTGCTTCAGCACAATGATATTGCACAGTATAATCTTCAAAATAAAACAAATCCAAACAGCGGTGGTATAAAAAATATTGAAGGGTATCAGTACTGTATTCCCTATGATGACACTACAACAATACTGTATTATGCTCCGGTTGTTGCAGTATCAGTGCCGGTACCGGGTTTTATTGAAGATAGCCTCACCAAAAAAAGTATCAGGGATTATCTGTATGGTATTAAGAACTATCTTGAAAAAACACAATAATATAGCATTCAACAATAGTCGGATTATGGTTAGCCAAACATGATACAAAAGAATAAGAACCCTGCAGGGGATATTGTATTGTACTATAGTAAGGGCGTATTGCGATACGCCCACAAAAACAATACATCTATTTTATGGAATAGCCCGTAATGACATTGATGGAATCATCAAATTATTGGAGGATTATTTTTTATGAATAAAAAAATCATCCGTTTGATTACCGTAACAGGGTTGCTTTACACAATAGCGTTTACGGTTACAGCATTTGTTTTTATATTTTTACATCCACAACTGATGGCAATTATTAATGCAGTGTCGCAAAAAATTTTCCCGGCACTGCCGCTGGCACATGAACAAAGTCAGTTTTATAAAATCTTATGTTTATCAA
>DAOLVF010000173.1:0-3589 GCA_035420565.1 Spirochaetota bacterium
AATCCATACCCGCCATAAACCTGAATAGCTTCTGATGTTATCTTCCATGCATTATCAGTATTACCAGCCTTGGTGATTGGAATTAAAATTTCAATCATCGCCTGCGCTTCTTTCTTTGCCTCACCATCAAGAGCATGTGCAAGATCTTCCTGATAACCAACATAATATGTAAGAAGTCTCATACCTTCAACATATGATTTCATCCATAACAACATCCGCTTAACATCAGGATGCTGTATAATACTAACTTTTGGTGCATCAGGATTGAGCATCTGGGATACATGAACACCCTGCACTCGATTACGTGCATAGGTAATAGCATGCATATAAGCAGCACTTGAAACAGCCAATCCCTGTAATCCAACATATAAACGAGCTTCATTCATCATCTGGAACATGATCTTCATACCCTGACGTTCTTTGCCCAACAACCATCCAATACAATCGCCAGTATCTCCAAAACTAAGTGAACATGTAGCTGAAGCTTTAATGCCCATCTTATGTTCAATGCCACTACAAACAACATCATTGAATTCCAATGAACCATCAGCTTTCACCCTGTATTTTGGTACTATAAAAATTGAGATTCCCTTTGTTCCTGGTGGATCTCCTTCAATTCGTGCCAATACGGGATGAATAATATTCTCTGGCATGTCATAATCACCACCACTTATAAATATCTTCTGCCCAATAATTTTATATGTTCCATCATCCAGTTTAATTGCTCTTGTTTTAAGATTACCCACATCACTACCTGCATCAGGTTCGGTTAAACACATGGTACCGGTCCACTGACCTGTTATCATTTTAGGAATATAGAGATCTTTCATTTCCTGTGTACCAAAATTTCTAATAAGGTTCAACGCGCCAATTGTTAAAGCCGGATACATTGAAAATGCAACACTACCTGCAGTAAAAAATTCTGTGCAGCATTGCCCAATTGCCTGAGGCATTCCCATACCCCCAATTTCAGGGTCATTGGCAAGCCCAATAAATCCTGCATCATACATAGCCTGCAATGCTGGTTTATAACATTCAGGTAAAATAACCTTCTTGGTATCAGGTTCATATTGAACACCAATTTTATCCCCTTCCATATTTGCAGGATATACCTGCTCAACTGCAATAGTCTCTGCCAGATTCAGTACATCTTCAAATGTATCTTTATCAAAATCAGCAAACATAGGATATTGTGTAAGTTTATCAACACCTAATACTTCAAATAAAACAAATCGCGTATCCCTTGTATCTACCAAAGGATTCAGCGACATTACTCCAGTTGCCATAATAAGACCTCCTGTATTACAATTTTAATATATGTATGATGGTATTATGTTAAATACCATAATAGCTGTATTCACGATATTTTTTTT
Source organism: Spirochaetota bacterium (assembly GCA_035420565.1). GTDB lineage: Bacteria > Spirochaetota > UBA4802 > UBA4802 > UB4802 > UBA4802. The sequence goes on from DAOLVF010000173.1 coordinate 1,374, forward strand.
ATTTATTTTGTCAATTATTTGTTAACATATAATTTATGTTATTTACTGTTTATTTTTGTATGGCATGTTTAAACATATTATAAAAAAAAGACAGGTATTGATTACCTGTCTTTTTTTTTAAAATTTGTTTTAAAGCATCTCTTATTCGTTAAGCATCCCTGTAAATATTTCTTCACTTGCCTTAATAACAGCAGATTCACCACCAAGCAAGGCTTCAATTTTCCCAAAATATTTAGGGAATTCTGCACCCAAATAATATTGAGATGATAATACTTTCCCACTATAGAATGCTGCATCTGCATTATCTTTCAATAAAGCTGCTCTTTCTTCACCTTTTTTATCACCAACCAGCTCTTTCATTTTTGGCAATGTGATTGTTAAACTCCACAGGTGCATCCATGCTATTAGTAACATATACATCGCCTGCTGTAATGGTGTTGCATTAGCAAACAAATGGAGGAATTGACCAGCAGCCATCTGCTGCTTCATCATTTCTATCACTTTATCTAATTCCTGAACACCACGCTCAACTAATGCAATATATTTATCTTCAACAATACCTTTGGCTTTATTAATAGTATCAGCAATACGTTTCTTCAATATTGTATAGTTATACTGTTCAGGATTCATCAATATCTTACGCATGGCAAGGTCCATGGACTGTATGCCATTAGTACCCTCATAAATAGCAGTAATTTTTGAATTTCGCATCATCTGTTCAACAGGATAATCAGCAACAAAACCATATCCACCATAACACTGCATAGCCTCTGATGTGATAAGTACTGACATATCCGAGCATCCAGCTTTTTCAATTGGAGTAATAATTTCAACCAATCCCTGCGCTTCCTTCGCTGCATCTCCTTCTAATAATTGTGCAAGTTCATAATTCAGATACAGGTAATAAATCATTGCACGTTCCCCTTCCACATATGACTTCATCCACAGCAACATTCTTTTAACATCAGGGTGATTGATAATAGTTACACCCTTTGCATCAGGATTCAGCATTTGTGTTACATGGGCACCTTGTACTCTATTTTTGCAATATGTTGCAGCATGCATATATGCCGCTGATGAAGTGGAATGAGCCTGAAGACCAACGCCCATACGAGCATAGTTCATCATCTTGAACATGATCTTCATACCTTTTCTTTCTTCACCCAATAACCAGCCAATACAGTTGTTATTATCGCCAAAGCTCAATGTACATGTAGCTGAACCTTTAATGCCCATCTTGTGCTCTATACCCGCACAGTTCACATCATTAAACTCACCTAATGAGCCGTCAGCATTTACCCTGTATTTGGGAACAATAAAGATAGAAATTCCTTTAGTTCCGGGTGGATCCCCTTCAATTCGTGCCAGTACAGGATGTATCATATTTTCATAATAGTCATTGTCACCTGAAGATATAAATATTTTTTGACCAGAAATTTTGTATGTACCGTCAGATTGGCGAACAGCTTTTGTCTTCAAAGCACCAACATCGCTACCAGCATCAGGCTCGGTTAAACACATAGTTCCACCCCATTTCCCTGAGTACATATTTGCCAGATACATATGTTTCTGTTCTTCTGTACCAAATGCTTCTATAAGTTCTGCTGCACCATGTGTTAAACCCGGGTACATTAAAAGTGGGTAGTTAGCTGCACAAAAATATTCATTACATGCCCATGCAATAACCTGAGGTATTCCCATACCACCCCACTCATCATCAATATCCATCCCACCAAAACCAGCTTCATAAAAAGCATCTAATGCTGGATGATAACACTTTGGAATAGTGACCTTTTTAGTTGCTCCATCATAATTGCAACCTTCTTTGTCTCCCTCCGCAAATGTAGGATATATTTGCTCAACAGCCATAGTTTCTGCAAGGTTTATCATGTCCTCAAACATGTCCTTATCAAATGCAGAATACTTTGGAAGCTTGCAAAGCTGTATGACATCCATCATTTCATAGAGAACAAAGCGTACATCCCTTGAATCAACTAGTGGATTTAACGCCATATAAAACCTCCTGATTTTAAATTATAACGCATGTTATATTATTACATTTTAACGTGTATGTTTAATTTATAAAACACAAACCATAACACAAGGTAACGTTATAATATGATATTTTTCTGTCAATAATGAAAAATATTTTTTTGTATAATTTATTTCAAACATACGAAAAATATATTTTATCGTATTAAAACTGATATGCAATA
>DAOLVF010000174.1:0-3589 GCA_035420565.1 Spirochaetota bacterium
AACTATTGACATTGGCAATGAGCAAATGCAGTATATCAGGTAATTCGTTATAAGGGTGAGAAACATAATGGATGGTTGCATCTATAGTTTCAGGAGTTGAGATAACTTTACTGAGTGAAGCATCGATGATAAAACAAGTATGTACAGGTAAGGATTCCAAAAATACCCTCAATCATTATTAAATTCCATAAAACAACAACAACAGGATAAGCAAATTGTCAATGCAAAAATTAAATGTCAATTTCTTCAGAAATTACATGCAACTCTTCTTTCTTGTAGTGGTCAGATTTTTCATCAGTTTTTTCCTCAAACTGTAAAAATGTATCTGCTTCATTCATTGTCGTTGCAGTAACATGCATCTCTTCAATTGTGGAAACTTTTTCATTTACTGCTGGTTCTGTAACTATTTCCATCCCCTGTCGTTTCTCAATTTCTTTTTTTTCTTCCTCACTCTCTATTATTGCCATATGGTCACGTGATTTAAAATATTTTGCTTTTGCCGAAAGTTGACTTGGCTTTTGAACAATGATTTCGCCAATGTTAAACTCTAAATTAGAATCACCAAGAAGTATATTGGTTGACTTCTCCATCTTTGAAGATATATACCCTAACATCCTTAAAAGCTCATCAATACCAAAGTTAAGTTTCACCGGTTCATTGCTTTTAAGCGAAACATTTTTTTCTATAAGCTTATTCTCCAGCAATGCGTAAATTCGTGTTATTGGTTTATCATACAATTGCGATTCTAATTGTATATAGGTAAACCATATTCTGTGCGATAGTTCCTTAAATATCAACTGGGTTATGGCGGGCATTTGTTTCATAACAGCTACCAGCGATTCCTTTTTTATTGGTAACAGAATGGTTTTTCCCCAGCTTATGGCTGCCGCATTGCGAAGTTTGTCCGAAATAAGAGCCATTTCACCAAATACATCACCCTTCTTCAAAACCGACAAAATAATTTCACTTTCACTTGAAAGTTTTATAATCTTAACCTTGCCTTCTTTGATGATATACATTTCATTACCGGGTTCATCCTCGCAAAAGATCATCTGCTGATCCATAAATATCTTATACGGAGGTTCATTAACAGGAACTATCGAACCCTTTACCTTTCCTTTTATCTTCTCCATTATGCTTTTGACAGCAGTGGCAAACATTCCACCGGGATATAATTCTCCATAACGCTTGCAGCAGTACAATGCATACGCATAACTGTTATTTTTATAAAAATAATTGATGTGATTATACAATGCCTCTTCAGGTGTTTCCAGTTCCACCTCTTTATCCTTTAAGGCAATCATCATCTCATTATATGCGCGCAGCTCGTCCGAAAAGTAGTTTAACACTTTTATAGCAATTTGAGGTGTCTTTGATAAAAGATTAATAAATTCTTGCCTGGTCAATGATGTAATAATGCTATCAGTAAGTGCAATAGCCGATTCCATACGGGGTTTATTGCAAAGGGATGCAGTGACACCAAAAAACTCGCCACCTTTTAATATGTTTTTATATATCGGTGCATTTTTATTATAACGGCTTAACTGGACAACCCCTTTATCTACAATGTAAACAGTATCAGCGTCTTCATCACCTTCGATATAAATATATGCTCCCTTCTTAAAAAGACTCTTTTTCATATATCACTACATCCAATAAACCTGCATGGCATTTTTTAATGTATCCTGAACATCTTTGCCAGCAAAAAGTCCAGCTAATGTAAGGGCAAATGGTATCGCACAAGCAGGGCCCTTTGCTGTGATAATGGTACCGTCTACTACAACTGGTTCATTTATTAATGTTGCACCAATAAGCTCTCCTTCCAGTCCCGGAAAACAGGTAGCTTTTTTACCATATAAAATCTGTGCCGACCCCAACACGATAGGAGCAGCACATATTGCAGCAACATAGCCGCCTTTTGAAAAAATATGTTTAATAAATTTAATAACATCATCATCTTTTTTTAAATTTTCACTCCCTGGCATTCCTCCAGGCAACACTATACAATTATAATCGACAGGATTGGCTTTGTGCAATAGAATATCAGGTTTTATTGCAATACCGTGCGACCCCGTTATCAGTGAATCGGTTAACCCTGCTGAAACAACATTAAGATTTGCTCTCCGCAGTACATCGATTATGGTAATGGCTTCAATCTCTTCACATCCTGGTGCAAGTGGCACAATAATTTTCATAATTTTACCTCCTATATAATTATAACATGGAATATCTTTTTCTACCTTCGTCATTCTGATTAGCACAGTGCTTTATGTCATTCTGATGGAGCATTCGCAAGCATAGAAACTATTCTTTTATAAAACGACGAGATTTTTCACTCTGTTAAGAATGACATGACCATACAACAACACGATTGTTCAGAATAACTTTCTACGGCTCAGAATGACATTGCTGTTTAGCTGTACCAGCCGTCTGCTTTACTGTAGCAGCAATGCATACTATACCTATAGCATACCATGAAAGGGCAATAAGTCAAGTACATGTAACTATCGCTCATAATTATTTTTGATGTAAGCATTGAATGAGGATTGAATTAGTTTTATGTATAATGTCTTCGCAATAACTTTTTTCTTCCTGAGTAAAATCCGAAAGAACATAATCTGCCACGGGGATGGCATCGGAAGGCCTTCCAACGCCAATACGTATTCGGTAAAAATCAGGGGTACCAACATGCTGCTGGATTGAACGGATTCCATTATGCCCCTTATGACCCCCACCAAACTTTAAAGCAACATTACCAAACGTAAGCTCTATATCATCATGCAGAACAATTAAATTATCAGGCAATTCTTTGTAATATGACATCACCTTTTGCACTGCTATGCCGCTGTTATTCATGTACGTTTGCGGTATCATGAAAATACATTCATGACCTTCGATTATACCGCTTCCGGTTAGTGCATCATGCTCTTTCTTTCCTACTGTTATACTGTAGTGCTGCGCTATAGCAGCACCCACAAGTATACCGGCATTATGACGATTGTTAGAATATTTTTTTCCGGGATTTCCCAGGCAGGCTATTACTTTCATTTGCTAATTATTTCATTGCATTAATCAGTGACTGCGCTTCTTCTATTGAGTTTACAATATTGAGATGTTGATCAATTTCAGTTAACGAGAATAATTTTAATATATCATCACTGCACCCGGTTAAAACAAGCCTTAATTTTTTTTCCTCTGCCTTTTTGTGTGATGCAATGAGCAAACTTAAACCAGCACTACATATAAACGATAGTTCATTAAAATCGATTATTACATTGCTATTTTTATCAAGTGCCGTATATAGTTCTTTTTCAAACTGCTTGATTTGTTCTGTAGCAAGCGAACCCTCAACTTTTATCAATACCACCCCATTTATCTTTGTTGATGTGATCTTCATTCCCAAACCCCTGAAGCTACTATATAATAAACTATAGGCATATATCCTAAAACATAAATAATAATTGTCAAGTAAAATCATTATATCATAGGTACAACTATTTAAAAAATTTTTAAGTTAAACAACAATGAACCACTATATACATGTTAACTATTCAAATACGCTTTAAAATGTCAATAAATAGATTGACAA
>DAOLVF010000175.1:0-3529 GCA_035420565.1 Spirochaetota bacterium
ATGTTTACCTTGCTCATGGATACATATTTAAAAAAAACCATCACTATGTAGTGGTGCAATCTACCATGCATTATTTTTTTTGATGCAAACTACTACGGCTTATTTTTTTTGGCGATAGTTACTCAGTATCAGTACACTGCCTGTGAATGTGCCACCGCTTTAACAATAAATGAAAACCACTCCTTTTTTTACCGGCAAAAAAACAATTGACAGTAACTATCGGTACTATACCCATTATACAAAATTCAGCATAACGAGGCAGTATCATGAACATAATGCAATCCGCAAAAGCAGCAAAAAAAGCTTCGGTTTATTTAGCAGCCGTTACGCCCAATAGTAAAAATAACGCATTGCAATTGATTGCTCGTGAATTACACAATAATGTAGCGCTCATTAAACAAGCCAATGAAACCGATGTGGAAAGAAGCAGAAAAGAAAACCTGCCTGCACCGCTGTTAAAACGCCTTGTTTTTGACGATGCAAAAATAAACGAGGTTATTGCCGGTATTGAAAGTTTGATGACATTGCCCGACCCCGTTGGCAAAACACTGTTAGCTACCCGGCTTGATGATGCTCTGACCCTCTATAAAGTAAGCTGCCCCATAGGTGTTATTGGCGTCATCTTTGAATCTCGCCCTGATGCGCTGGTGCAAATTTCAACGTTATGCCTTAAAAGCGGGAATGCCGTACTGCTGAAAGGAGGCAGCGAGGCGCGAGAAACCAACAAAACACTTGCCGACATTATTTACAATGCTGGTTGTAAAGCCGGCATGCCACAGCAGTGGCTTACACTGCTTGAAACGCGCGAAGATGTAAGCGCCATGCTCAAAATGGATGATTATATTGACCTCATCATACCTCGCGGCTCAAATGCATTTGTTAAATACATCATGGACAATTCGCGCATACCGGTGCTTGGGCATGCTGAAGGTATATGTCATGTATATGTTGACAGCGATGCCGATATGCAAATGGCATTACAGGTGGTAACCGATGCAAAGGTGCAGTATGTGGCGGTGTGCAATGCAGCCGAAACACTGCTGGTGCACAATAACATTGCTAAAACTTTTTTGCCTTTACTGAAGCAGGAGCTTGACAAATACAATGTGGCGATAGTTGGCTGTGAACAAACACAGGCAATTATTAATGTTAATCCCGCAACTGATGAAGACTGGAAAACCGAGTATCTTGATTACAAGCTTTCAATTAAAGTAGTTGCAGATGTTGATGAAGCCATTAACCATATAAACACCTACGGCTCGCGGCATACCGACAGCATAGTAACAGCAAACAGAGCAACAGCAAAGAAATTTCTTGATCTGGTTGATTCCGGCAATGTTTTCTGGAACTGTTCAACGCGCTTCAGCGATGGCTTTAGATATGGTTTTGGTGCAGAGGTTGGTATAAGCACAGCAAAAATTCATGCACGCGGGCCAGTTGGTCTGGATGGGCTTGTTATTTATAAGTATAAGCTCATTGGCAATGGGGACATCGTTGCTGATTTTGTCACAGGCAATCGAACATTTAAGCATAAAAAAATTGATGAAGACTGCCCTGTTTAATTATACCTGTGCTTTTATCTTGCCCAGCAGATCATTACCCATGTTTGATAGCTCATATGATGTGTCGCTGATATCCTCGGTAACCGACATATTATTCTGGATGAGTGTGTTGATGCTTGCTATCGAATTTGAAATTTCGGCTATGATATCATTATGACGATTGGTATCTTCGGCTATTTTTTGTGATAAACTCTGTGAACCTGTTGCCTGCAATTGTATTGCTTCCTTGATTTTTTCCTGATTATCAATATGGTTAAAAATGTCCTGCATGCCGGTGCTAACAGTATTCAGCGTTTCCACAATATTTTTAAATAGATCAATAATGGTAGCAACACCAGAGTTGGTTGTGGTAACACTCTGAATATTTGACTGTATATTGACATTGATCTCTTTTAAACTCATTACCGACTGCTCTGACAATTTGTTTACCTCATCAGCAACAACGGCAAAACCCCTTCCCGCTTCGCCCGCACGTGCTGCCTCAATGGAAGCGTTAAGAGCAAGGAGCTGAATCTTGTCAAATATATCTTCCAGTATATTCATTATACCAGTTAATTTACCGGAGCTATCTAACAGAGTTTTTGCATTTTCATTAACAAGCTGTATTGCGTTTTCACCCCGCTGCGTTATAGCAAGGATTGACTCAAATGCTTTTGAAATTTCAACCGAACGATTTTTAAGCAAATCTATTTCCTGTGCCAATGCATTGATGGTATCAAAAAGTTTTTTTAATGCACTATACTGATTGTTTACATTGTTGTTGACATTGCCAAAACCGTCGGAAACCTCCTGCGTTGATGCGGTTATCTCCTCAACTGCGGATGCCTGATCCTGAATATTTTTTAAAAAGTCCTGCAATTTGTCAGAAATTAATTGTGATATGGCAATCATCTTATCAGAGGCGTCCTGTATAAATGAGTGCAGATTTTTCATTACATTAATCTGATCCACACTAATATTTTTTTCTTTATCCAGTGAACGTATAACACTTTGAAATGATGTGATAGTCATCATCACTATAATGTAGCACAGTGTTAAAGCAGCAGAACTATCAACTAAACCAACTGTTAATGCTTCTGCAAGCTTTCCCTCAACAGAACCTTTGTTAATATAAAAAAATGTAATTAATGCCACGACATATGAACCATAGATAATTGACGCTATTATTTTTGTTGAAAACGCCGCAGCAAACAGCATGGTGGCAAACATAAAATACACCATGGTAACAAACCCAACATGAGCAGCCTTGGTAAAAAGCCCGGCAAGAACAACCAGTGAACAAAAGATAACCAAAATATTTGAAGCTAATTGCAGCTTCCCTTTTTTTAGATAATAGATAGTTATCAGGGAAAAAATTGAAGCACCAACAGCAGATTGTAAAAAATTTAAACCTCTTTCAACGCTGATAAAAATAAATGATAAAATAACCCCTGCATTTAATAAAACAATGACCGCTATTGCAAAGATAAATACCAGAAATGCTTTACGCTTTGTTAAATAATCGCTGTCTTGATATTTTTCAAATAATCCTCCAGAAAACTTCATAAACGTACCTCTGTAATAGTATATTACTGTATTATTACTGTTTTTATAATTTGTATATGCTTTTTACGCTTGTCCACTGCAGCGAATTTAGATACCATTACTGTTAATTAGTCAAGAATAATTTATCGTTACCAATTAAAATAGTTTTGGAAATAATCGCAAAGCAGGTAGAACTGCCTATGGCTGGAGTGTAGTAACCCATAATATCCTGAACTGATTCCAGGATATCATTGTGGCAATAGAGGTTCCGGAGCAGGTCCGGAATGCCAGTGAGGAATAATAAATCATTAACCTTATAGTAGCTTTTTTAATGTTTTTAGCCATTATGGCATGGTATCCTTTACTATTTATGTAATAATGAGTGCAGTAATATCCTATATGATTGACTGTCCAACCAATATTATTGTTGACAATTCTTATGC
>DAOLVF010000176.1:0-3505 GCA_035420565.1 Spirochaetota bacterium
TCAATCATCTTCAAGCACAATTCCTGTTGTTTTGATGTACTGCTTGTTTTTGAATAAATTTGCAGAGCAAACTTTGAAAAGTCACGGATCATAAAGTCAAATATCTGATCAATCAAATCATCTTCCACCGCATAGATTGTCTTGTTTTCAAGGATAAGCTGACCATAGGCAACCAGCGTAAACAACTCGCCTATAGACAATAAAAAGTCAATATCCTCACTCTGCTGTTTATCAGGGGTAGCACCGGTCATAAAATCCTTAAACGCATTAATCTGTTTTTTGAAAATTTCTACGTTTGGAAGGTTCACACTGTTATAGGCAATATTGTAATCATGAAATTGAATCTTACTCAACCCCTTCGTTGGACCCTGATTAAATAGAAAATCATCATTGGCAGCATCAAGACGCTGAGGAACTTCAGGGAACTCTTTTGGATTAAAGAAATAGTTGAACATGAATTTAATTATCAACGCCATATTCACATGGACAGTTCCCTCCAGCTTTGGCAATGCCCTGATATCGCGTGCAGCCATGTGGAAGTATGTATCCTTTTCAAAACCTTTTGCAGCTATGATATCCCACAGTAAATTGATGACCTCCTCGCCCTGTGTGGTCACTTTCATCTTCACCATTGGATTGTACAAAAGGTATCGTTTGTCATTTTCATTGGCACAGCGCATATAATCGGTTGCACGCAGAGCAAAAAGTTTCATTGCAACAAGCCGTGTATAGGCATCAACAAAAAACTGTTTAATATGCGGAAAGTCGGTTACATATTTGCCATACAGATTACGGTGTCCGGCATGATTCAACGCTTCATAAAAGCAGTGTGTTGCAATACCAATTGAACCCCATCCTAGATTAAACTTACAAATATTGATAGTGTTCAGCGATGAATCCCATGCATCACGTCCCTTATCAAGGATATCAGCTTCGGCAATTGGATAATCGTGCAGTGCATATTCAGCAACGTATGATTGATTCTGAATAACATTTTTTATACACTCAAATTTTTCATGCTGCGAATCCGCAACAAAGAAAACATAATCACCGGTATCAGCAAATTTACCAAATGTTGACACCATTGCAGCTTTATTGGCATTCCCTATATAGTATTTATCACCATTAGCCCGGTAAGTGCCATCACCATTAGGATACAGCATCATATCGCTGGAATAGATATCAGCGCCATGTTCCTTTTCAGAAAGCCCAAAAGCAAAGATAGCGCCCTCTTTCAAAAGTTTGGCAGCCTTTTGCTTCACCTCTTCGTTTTTGCCAATCCATATAGGTCCCAGACCCAATGCTGAAACCTGAAAGGTATACCAGTAGCAAAGTCCGTAAAATCCTAAAATTTCTGCATAGTTAACAATCCTGTAGGTATCCCATCGGCTGTTTTTATCGCCATATTTTTCTGGAGTAAAGAACTTTGCAAATATCTGGTTATCCTTTTGAAATTGTAAAAAGTCATCATACCACACATAGTTGTGATCGTCATCCAGAATCTTTTTTAACCCCTTGGTTTCAAAAAAATCAATTGTTTTGCGCATAATCTCTTCTGACTCTTTGTCAGAAAACTGCGCACTGTACTTCTTTGGATTTAACAGTATCATACCCCACCTCTATTCAAATTATAGTTACAAATTTGAATATATCATGCACCTGATGCATTGTACAGAAAAAATTACACCGTTATGTATTTTTTTAAACAACTTATTTCATAAATTGTTTACCTGTGTTTTGGGCGTGCCCCTGCCAACAGTCAAAATCATCATACCAACGGAACACCACCTCTATTCCCTCTATGCATAATCCCGCTGATATTATGGCAGGGTCGGGCTACTGCAGGCTACGCTATCGCTTCGGCCACGGGCATGTATAGTATAAAAGCTTTCACATTATCTATCAATACCAATCCGTAATGCCTATGTGTCTCTACAAATAAACGCCCGTGGCTGCTTTTCAAGCACCTTGCGTATCCCTCACGCAAACTATCGTGCTAATGGAATTACCCTGTCTTTTATCCTGCCGCTTTCCACCAGTTCCATAAACTCTTCAGCAATCTGCTGTCCTAAAGCAACCGTTTCATTCCAGAATAACAATCGCCTGCTATCGTCACCTGCAAAGGTATAGAAATCCTTGCGGTCAGGTATCTTTTTATACCTCAGCGACGCAATAGCTTCTTTTGACGGTGAAACCATACACACATTTTCCAATGCATGGTGCGGCTTTCTATACTTTAGTGGTTTATCAAACCATCCCGGAATAATCCTGTCACTGTAATGAGGATACAGGGCAATATAGTCACCCGGTTCAAGCGGCAGGTCCTGCTGATAATCAACAAGACCGCCATCCCGTAGTATATGCGTTTTTCCCTCATGCTGAAACACAACGCCGTTCATAACAAGAGGGATGGAGCCGGATGCCAATACAGCTTTTTTAAGGTTGTTGTTGTTCAACGGTATGTACTGCGTATGATAGTTTTTCCACTGTATAAATGATGGAAATTCACGAGCATCATAAAAGGCAAACCTATCAAAATGCAATCCAACCAGCTTTCTGCTCACCATATTGGTTATTGCATTAATTCCCAATCCAGCACCCAGACGGAATGTATCCTCATACTGCAAAAGATGCCGTGAGCGCGCAGTGATAATACAAAGACGTTGTGTGGGATGCTTTACAATCTCATCCACCTTGCTATCGGGCAAAAATTCTTCAAGAATTGCTACCGTTTCGGCAGTTATCTCCTCACGGTCAGGTTTCATTGAATATTTTTGTGCAAAGTAGCGTTCTTTAAATGCTTCAATCCCCTGCAATCCATCAGCAAGCGACAATGCAGCAAAACGCCATGTTGCAATGGATGAGCCAATCATGTACACAGGATTTTTCCTTTTTTGTAAAAATGATTTATACAGTGCTTTATCAAGCCCGTACAGTATAATCCATTTGGGACCACCTGCAGCACCAAGCATACACCTAATTCTTTCTTTTTGTATTCCTTCATCTTTAATAATGGCGTATGCCTTTGCACCTGCCTGAATTGTACATATATTCTTCATAACAACCTCTGTGATAAAATAATTATAAATAACACTGTTATCATATTTTTACCTGCAGGCAAGAAAAAAATTTATAGTACACATCCATGGTCATCGGAAGTTTCTGATAGTTTTCTCATTAGATTGTATCATTATATTGTTTTTTTTGTTGAAAACAATTATCGAATCTACGATAGTCTATAGTCATGATAGTATACGTTTATTAAACAACCAACATAAGAATGAGTATATTTTCCTCATACATAATAACTTAATTATCAAAATACTCCAGGACCACGGAAAAAAAGATATATGAAAAAATCCATAGTTTTAACCATTATTGTATTATTATGCATAAGTTGTTCAAATCCCCATGGTACATACGAATTACAAACATCATCTCCCCAACTCATCTCACAACTTGAAAGATTTTCTTATGATAAGTATAATCTTATTGATAATAAAAT
>DAOLVF010000177.1:0-3483 GCA_035420565.1 Spirochaetota bacterium
TATCTAACAAAAGGCCACGCATTTCTTCATTTATCTTTGACATCAGTTGTTGTGTAGGGAATATTTCATATGAATGAATATTGAATGTCATCTTTGCCATGCTCATCACCAGTGCAGCAGGGATCCCATGCCCTGTCACATCTGCAATTAATACTCCAGTCTTTGAATCAGAAATTTTATAGCAATCAAAGAGATCGCCACCTATGTCAGCAATTGGAAGATACCGACCACTGATTGACGGATAAGAAATAAATGAAAAATCTTTAGGTATGATGAATTGCTGCAGCCGTTTGGCATATTCCAATTCTTTTTGTATCTGTTGATTTTTTTCGTATAATTCATCATGAGCTTGTTTCAGCCTCAATAATGATTGTACACGGGCAATGAGCTCTTTTTGATTCAATGGCTTTAAAAGAAAATCATCAGCTCCTATTGATAAGCCTTTGATCTTTGAGTTTAAATCATCTAAACCCGTCATCAGAATAATAGGAATAAAGTCATCTCCAATGTATTGTTTGCATTGTTCTAAAAAACCAAAACCGTCCATGTTAGGCATAACAATATCAAGAAGAATTAAATCAAAATGCCGTGATTGCAAAACGGTAAGTCCTTCTAAACCATCTGCTGCTTCAAAAACATGGATATTATAATTTAATAGAGTATTTTTTACTATTGCTCTGTTTAGTTTACTGTCGTCGATAACCAGAATGTTTTTCGGTACTGTTGTGTTGTGTTGTGATAGTAAAGACATAATGGCAACACCTCCTAAACCACCTTTTTATTTAAGGAAAAAAGAGTGAACTGTTGTTCAATATATGGACCTGACATATAGGCAACGGTGATATCTTTGATTATTTTGTATTCACCTTCTTTTAAAATATTGGGTGCATATATGGGCACATTTATCTGGTCACAGAATAAACGTAATCCATTGATAATTTTAATTCTATCTTTAAAATAATGTATATTACGGATAATATGATCAGAAAGTATTATCATTGATAATTCAATAGTAGATAGATAGTGGAGCAATTGGCTGCCAATGTAGCAATTAGATACAGCACATTCAATTGTATTTTTATCAAGAAAGGATGAATACTTTTCATATTGAGGGAGAAATTCTTCCATTTCGATTTCATCTATTGCAAGGATTAGACCGGGAATTGCAGAAGTAGCAATTAAAGATTGTAATATGTCAATTTGTGTTTTGAGGTCTAATCGTGGTGTCCAGTTGATAATTAAAGGAACCTTTAAAGATTGTTTTAAAATCACATCTTTTAATGAATTGAAAAAGAGTAAATAATCATTAGCAGATGAAATGCCATGTTTTAGCATTAAATCAAAGTAATTATTTGCAGAAACCATCTGTTTACTAAATACATGGTAATAAGTTTTTTTAAAGGTGGCGTGATGATATACCGGCAGCAAAAACATGTAATCACCTGTCTCGGTTTTGGTATCTATCGCTTTTGAAAAATCATTGATTATATTTTTTTCATTTGAAATAGACAGAAGTGGTGTGTAATGAGATCTAATAGCTTTAATGGTATGTAAAATATTTTTAGCAAAGTTTTTGTGAAATGGCACAATTCCATGTGTATATTGAATCTCTATTTGTTGATGTACCATTTGTAATGATATATCCAGAACCAGGTCCTTACACAATTTATTAAATTCCGCTGTATTTGTCTTTAAAGAAGAGGGAAAAGGGAAAAGTATTGCTATTTCATAATCATATAGATCAGCAATTGTTATATGCCGTTCATAGGGGAAATGTAACTCGCAAATCTTTGGGATAAGTAAAGCTAAATTTTCTATATCATATTCAAAGTTTTTATATCCTCGATATTGATAAAAATCAATAAGAGGCAGAGCTTTTATCATTAAAATTCCGATGGTGTCTATAGAGATTTCCGAAGATAGTAGATTTTCTAAAACAACCGGTAAATAGTGGAATCGCGTTGTTGGCTCATGAAGGAATGGATCAATAAAAATATTCTTTGCAGTTTTGTTAGTTTTTATATATTCCCAGAACTTATCATTACGAGCCATAATAGGACTGAAAATGTAGGTTCTATTTCTGCCATCCGTTTTTGAAGAATAGAGAGCCTGGTCGGCGCGTGACAGCAATTCTGAGCAGTTTGAACCCATGGTGGGATATTCTGCCACTCCTGAACTGAAGCTTACTGAAAAAGAATTATCTGGAATATTTGTTTTAAAACTAATACCTGCAAATTGAAGACGTATTGTATCAATGATTTTTTTAGCTTCCTGAGAAGAAAGTCCGGGAAATAGTATTGCAAATTCTTCACCACCAAAACGTGCAGGGGTATGGTTATTTGATTGTAAAGATTTTAAAATATCAGCCAACTGTATTAATACAATATCACCAATAGGATGGCCATAAGTATCATTAATATTTTTAAAATGATCAATATCAATGATAGCAATTGAAAAACGCTCATGAATTTTATTTTCTATTTCAAATGTAAAACGTCTAAAGAATTCTTTTCTTGTAAAAAGTCCTGTTAAATCATCAGTAACAGACAATAGATAAAGTTCATCATGTTGAATCAGCTTAGCGTGAACTAAAGCTTGTAATTCCTCATGTTTCAATGGTAATGTCAGGTATCCATCAGCACCAGAATCAATGGCAGAAATTCTGTCGTTCAACTCATTGTGAGATCCAAAAACAATGCAGGGGACATAGCGCGTAATTGAGTTTTTCTTAATGATGCTCACAAGCTCAAAAGCATTGATATCGGTAATATCTGTTCCAACTACAATTAAATGTGGCAGCTGATAGGAAATAAAACTTAGTAGTTCCATGCCACTTCTGGTAATAGTGATAGTGTATGGATGGCCAGAAAAAGTTAAATATATGGACCTGATTGCTTCTTCACTTGTTGTCACAATAAAAAGTTGATTATAGTTACCATTCATTGATTCAATGACCAAATGTGTCATTAAGTTTTTTTAATGCTTCTACTGCTGCTACAGCATACTGTACATGATTATACTCTGTATTTTTATAAGCGTAGTTTATACTGCTGGATGCATTTATCCGATAAAGATAGGTATGCTCACTATTTTTGATGATATCCAGCACAGCATCACCATCTCCGCCCTGTGTCCCTATACCTGGTATGAGCACCGGAATGTCTTTACCGGATTGCACAAAGATGTTAATGATATCCTTGAGTTGTTTTGGGAATGTAGCGCCAACGACAGCCCCCATTCCTGGCGAGTGCCATTCAAGTATTTTTTTTGCAACCAGCACATATAAGGGTTCACCATTCACTGGTATGTCCTGTATGTCAGCAGAGCTTTTATTGGATGTTTTAACAAGGATATAGCAACCCTTATCGGGATAGTTTTTGGTAAATGGTTCTACAGAATCATATCCAAGGTAAGGGGATAGCGTTACGGCATCAGCACCAAAAAATTCAAACGATTCCCTTGCATAGGCTTGAGCAGTTTTAC
>DAOLVF010000178.1:0-3482 GCA_035420565.1 Spirochaetota bacterium
ACTAATTTCGGGCTTTTCTTTTTCTGATGCTTCCTTCAATGCCATTGCAAAGGCAGTCCATGCTGCAGCAGTTTGTTGCATATAGTAAGGTAATTGCAATGATTCTATGTCTGGCAAATAAGCGGTAGCTTCTTTAAGAAAATCGGCATATATCAGTCGGAAACCTCCGCCACCTGTTCCACGCCTTTCAATGACCTGGTATGCAAAGCGAAATGCCCACTTCCAGTCTTCAAATTGAGTCCATAGTTCAAGCTCGTTATAAAAGGTTGTAAGCCCCTGAATACCCTGTGTGGATATTGATGTATCAAGTATAACACGGCTATTGTAGATAATTGCATTACGGATAGTGTCTTGCATATTTACTGGAGCTTTCATCATGGCAGGTGCTATGCAATTGCCATGGATTTTAAAAAAATTGTCTTCGCAGAAACGTGCCTGTGCAAGGTCGCTATATGCAACTTCAATTAATGCAGGGCGTTCAGTATCGGTGATGTAAAACACCTTTTTATCATCATCATAGCCCCAGACAGTAATGACATGCCCGGGGAAATGAGTGGATGACTTATAGTAAGGAAGATAGTATAAATCGGTTTGTACTATTGCAGGTAAACCAGCGTCAAGTTTTTTAATAAGTTCACGATGACTTTGCTGTTGTGTTTCATATGTTTCCCATGTAACAGGCATGCCAATATGCAAAAAAAACCGTTCTTCAATATCTGCTGAACGTACATGAATCATGCGCGGGGGATTATTGCTTTTTATATACCATATTCCCAAACCTGCACCAATGCCAAAACAGAAAGCCTCACTCCACCCCAATCCATGAAATGCAGCAAGGTTTCGTAATCCTGTACTGGCACAGTGTCTGCCGGGTGTATGGAGATTTTTAAGTAATACGCGCATAAATAATTCAGTCATTATAGTTTGTCATGGTTCTTGTACCTATATTATTCTGTTTAAAGAATAATGTCAACTGTAATATAGCAGGTAAAAGCTATAGTTGACATAACACCATGCATGGTGTTTAATTATTGTGTTTAATATGAAGAATAAAATAAATAGGAGAGATAGTTATTTGATTAATTATTTTCTTTATATTAATGTTTTTTATAGTTTGTGAAAAGGAGGAGTTATTATGCAATCAAAAAAAATGGTAATTACAGTTCCTGAAAAAGCCAGAGCATATTTTAAAAAAGGATCAGATAATCTGGGTATTTTGCTCCTTCACGGATTTACCGGTACCCCTGCTGAGATGCGATACATCGCAGAGAAGCTTCACAATGCAGGTGTAACAGTCTATGTACCACGGTATCCTGGTCATGGCACCAGTTTGGTTGAGATGGCAAATACCAGCGTTCACCATTGGTTTACAGCAGCACGTGAAGCATTGTTTGAATTAAAGTCACATTGTCGGGAGGTCTACGTCGCAGGGCTTTCTATGGGTGGTATTTTTGCAATTTTGCTGGCAAAAGAATTTGATATTAAAAAAATTGCTCTTATGTCGGTACCCTGCACACTTAAAGAAAAAACTATTTACATAACGCCATTGGTTGGACGTTTTAAAAAGATTATATGGATTCCCAACAAAACTAAAGGTGTGTGCGATGAACGGGCACGCAAAGAACATATCTGTTATGATGATGGTATCCCGGTCATCCAATCGTGGCAGCTTTTTAAAACCATAAAAAAAGCTATGCAGGTACTGCCTGATGTTGCTGCACAATCGCTCATTATACAATCAAAAAATGATAAAGTTATCCCCAAACATTCGGCTGAGTATATCTATCAACATCTGGGGTCAGAGCACAAACATCTGATATGGCTTACAAAGAGTGATCATGCAATAACTGTTGATTATGAAAAGGATGAAGTTACACATCACTGCATCAATTTTTTTTTAAAGCAGTGACCTGTTCATGTGATTTCTTTGTGTACATCAATGCGCAGGCTTTGGGTTATATTTTTTTATGAGCATGAATAATCTTTTTGACAAATATGGGAGATAGTTATTCATTAACAAGCAACATCTGTTAACCCTGACACCGGTAAGCTCGTGAGTAAAGGGTAACCTCTGTATTCGCCAGGAGAGCTGTTTCGTAATGATGCGCAAGTGTCAGGTCCTTATGTGTGAGGAGGGTACAATGTCAGAGAACAATATTATCCTTGAACGAAAGGGTTCAATTTCAATAGTAACGATCGACAGGCCAAAGCGCCTCCATGCTTTTAACGATGTGATGTTCGACATGCTTGAGAACGTTGCCGCCAGGCTTGGCGAATCATTGCCGCGATGCATCATACTAACGGGAAGCGGAGACCGCTCTTTCAGCGCAGGATTTGACGTACAACCTGACAATCCCATGGTGAAAAGAATTGTGGATGCGGTTAGCACAAAGGACATAGCGCCCGCTCGGGAAACAATAACCCGTATAAGAAGGGCAGTCGATGCGTTTGTTGCCCTGCCGGTTCCCATTATCGCGGCATTGAACGGCGATGCTTTCGGAGGAGGGGCAGAGCTTGCCATCAGGTGCGATCTGAGGGTAATGGCGCGGCACGCCGTTATCTGTTTTTCGGAAACAAAGCTTGGCCTCATGTCCGATTGGGGAGGAGGTGCAGCCCTGGCAAGGCTTATTGGTGCTTCAAGAGCGGCAGATTTGCTTCTGACTGCACGGAAGGTGCTATCCGATGAAGCACTTTCAATGGGATTGGTTAACCGTGTCGTCGATACCGGTACTGCGCTTGATGAGGCTATCAAAATCGCCAATCTTATCGCCGAGAATGGCCCCCATGCGGTACGTCATGTGCTGGCGCTTGTCCGAAACAGCAGAAATATCTCATACGAAAGCTCTCTGGAAGAGGAAGCCGAACGGGCAATTGCTCTCATTGCCTCTGGTGAATGCTTCCATGGTGTCTCAGCTTTCCTGGAAAAGCGGAAGCCGGAATTTCCCGATGTGTGATGAGATGAAATAGGGACAATAATAAATAATAGAAGTGTAATAATTCTTTGTATCAAATCACATTCAAAAACTTCTCTGGTAGTATCTTTAAAGGAGTGAGAAGCGTGATGCTCATGATGATGAAAAGCATGCTGTTTTTCAGTTCTTCAATGTGTATGCATGATACGCCGATAAAGCAAGCGTTCTGTGTTTATACATCTGATATATTGATATTGTGCACTCTATAGCCGGTCGTTTTTTGACATTTCTTTCTGTATTTCCTATGGTTGCATTGTGCATGTTACCTATCCCACAAATGTTCTTGTGTGATTGTGCACAAATACATTATAATATTCATTTTTGCTTTACATAATAATGCCTATTTTATACTATCAACATTGATGCATTTTTATATTGTATGCCACATGAGGAGGTAGCTATGGAATTACAGCAAGCTATTGTTGAACGCAGGAGCATCAGGCGTTTTACTGATTATTATGTTACTGATGAAGAAATTGTGCAGATACTGGAAGCTGCACGCATGGCACC
>DAOLVF010000179.1:0-1366 GCA_035420565.1 Spirochaetota bacterium
GAAGCACTCTCATTCATGGATGTTTGTTGCTGTGCAATTGCCACTAAAATTTCATGCGATAGTGAATTGAGCAACGATGATTGCTCTTTTATATCCTGTATGGCAATCTGCTGTTTTCCGATTGCATCTTTAACATCATTAACATTTGATTCACTTTTACTAATACTATCAATCACATTGTTCAACGCTATCTTTGTTGCATCAACAATTGAAATGCTATTCTGGATATCTTTAATAATCATTGCTAATTTAGATGATATTTCCTTTGCATTATCACTGGTTGCAGAGGCTAACTTGCCAATTTCATCAGCAACTACCGCAAAACCTCTTCCATAGTCACCTGCACGTGCAGCCTCAATGCTGGCATTAAGCGAAAGCAGGTTTATCTGATCAGTAATGTCATGGATAACATCAATAAAAGAGCTCATTGCCTTGCCGCTTTGCGTAACGATATCCATAATACCTGACATTTCCAATAAACTTGTTTCAGTCTTCTTTGAAAAATTGGAAATCCTGGCTATGTTGTCAAGCATCTGCTCGCCGGTTTGTATAACCATCTTTTGAATATCAAGGAATTCATTGATGCGTGATTCCATGATTTTAGTTTCATCGGTTTGCTTTATAGCATTTTTATTGATTAATTCAATTGAAGCCGTCTCTTCTTCATAGATTGATGACAGCTCTTCGCTCATTGCTGCTTCATCCTGTGCAACCAGTGATAAACTGCTGCTAATATCCGTTTGATCCTTCACCACATTGATGAGTGAGATATTGGTATTCTGCGCCTCAACGATGATCTTCTGCAACCGCTGGGCTTTTTCATTGGCATTTTTTTCATTACTCAAGGCTGCTGAAGCAAAATATTGCAAATTGCGCAGTACTGCTACCGCCATTGCAGTAAAGCCTATAAGTAGTACTATCTTACCTACTTCATCATCTATGACAATATGAGCCCACTGTGCACTGCCAGAAATAACCGGTACGTGAACAACAAATATAGCAATAATAACCAGCAGCATATATTGAATTATTGCGAATGCACCTGTAGCAATCGTTAACTTCCTGTCATTTTGAAACAACGACAGCAGAATAAGCAAAAAATACCCCTGAAATGCTATTCCTTCATTTATCATCATGTGTGGTTTAGCCGTAGCTAAATGCGATACCTTTAAGATAGTAGGGATAGAAACTTCAAACAGCGCGGTTCCATATTTTAAAACATTTGAGTATAATGCCGTTTTTGCCATTCTTAAATTTATCATGGAAATAACACAAAAAATGGTGATAGTAACAAAATAGCTAATATTGACTATAAGCGGATTATTTGCAGCGGCTCCTGCTACAATCGCTATCAGAACACATGCAA
>DAOLVF010000179.1:1466-3465 GCA_035420565.1 Spirochaetota bacterium
AAAATCAGTAGACAAGGAGGAAGGTGGGTGCAAATCCCACGCTGACCCGCAACTGTGAACCCATTATATTTTGGGTAAGCCAGATACTCCTTTAGCTGGAATTCCCCGAGGATTGGGAACCAGTTAGTATCAAAGCAATTTGATCCTAACTAATGTGGCATGCCTCGGGCATGCTTTTTTATTTTTAGCTTATTGGTTTCCCTCCTCCTCATTCCAGACATACACTTTTAAACTGTGAGGAGGTTTCAATGCTTAAAATCAACAATTGTTTTATTTCACTTTTATTTTTTTTGTCGATAGCTCCTGCCATATATGCACAGGACAACGGTTCAACCCCGGATAATCTGACGGGTATTATTGAGGCAGTAGCCCCTTCCACCAATGCACAAACAGGCGAGGTTGCATTGGACGACGTTATCATCAGTGCTTACAAAAGCAACATCACCTATGCTGAAAGCGCCTCGGTTGCTGTAATAACACAAAAGGATATTGAAAAGGGAGGGTATCGCTTTGTTTCGGATGTGCTTCAGTCGGTGCCGGGGCTACAGCTTGTTCAGTCATCAACATTGGGTGGTACTGCAAGCGTTTTTATCCGTGGTGCAAAGACCGGCAACATGGTGGTATTGATTGATGGCGTAAAGGTTAATGACATATCAACTATCGAGCGAACATTTGACTTTGCTACCCTTGCAACCGACTCTATTGAGCGCATTGAAATTATTAAAGGTCCGCAAAGCGCTCTGTATGGTTCGGATGCAACCGGTGGGATTATCAACATTGTAACAAAAAAGGGGAAAGGCAAACCAGCGGTAACACTTAATATGTATGCTGGTTCATATTACACCACACAGCAGTCGGCAAATATAAGCGGGGGCGATAGCTCATTGAATTATTCTTTGACCGCAGGGCAGATATCAGCACAGGGTTATTCAAAAGCAGCAAAGCCAAAAAATGCTGCAGCACCTTTTGACGATGATGGCTTTTATCAGCGGTACGCCACGGGAAAATTTGGATTTACCCCTGTAGCCCCATTATTGATTGATGCTGGATTTACCGTAAAAAAGTCAACTATTGAGGTTGATGACTCTTCGTATACTGATGATCCTAACAGTGATGAAGAGCGTACCGAACTTTCGGGCTACACAACCATCAAGCATACCATTGCATCGTTCTGGGAACAAAGTGTTACGGTGAATGCTTCGCGAACGCAGCGTGAATACTATGATTATAATGATGGCGCATGGGATTGGCCAGCAGACAATACTTACACCGGCTCACTATACAGTGCAGAATGGTTGCAGGTTTTCAGCCTCAAGAATGTTGATACATTGACCGTGGGAGTAAACTATGAAAAGGAACTATCGCACATAAAAGATTATTTAAATGGCACATCAATAAACAATGATAACAGTACCACCGGCTTTTTTGCGCAAAATCATATCAATGCAGGCAATATACTGTATGTAACTGCAGGGGTCAGAGCCGATAACAATGAAATTTTTGGCTGGCAGCAAAGCTATACTGTTTCACCCGCCATCGTTATACCAAAAATAAAAACAAAGCTCAAAGCAAATTACGGCAAGGGATACAAAGCGCCATCCCTGTACCAGATTTATGGCGATGGCGGCAGTATAGTAGTTGAAAATAAGGACCTGAAACCGGAGGAAAATACCGGTTATGATATTGGCATTGAGCAGCCATTGTTATCGATAGCAACTGTTAATCTGACTTATTTTCACAACAAATACAAGGATATGATCGATTACGATTCTTCATCCTATCCAGGAAGGTATATCAACATTAACAGGGTTAAAACCTATGGCTACGAAAGCTCGGTAACAATAACGCCATTGAAGGCTCTGACCCTATCGGGCGGATATACCTATCTTAAAACTGAGGATGAAACAACGGATAAACCATTGATGCGAAGGCCAAAACATCAGGTGTATAGCTCATTAACCGTTACTATCGCCAAATTTGAGATATGCGCAACCGGCAC
>DAOLVF010000180.1:0-3461 GCA_035420565.1 Spirochaetota bacterium
TGACTCCTGAAAATCTTGAAGAATTTTTAGGGAAACCACGCTTTACCGATGAATCGTTGTACAAAAAACCAATCCCCGGCGTTGTCATGGGGCTTGCATGGACCAGCATGGGCGGAGCAACACTGTACATTGAAGCAACGGCAATACCATCAAAGACAAAGGGATTTACTCAGACCGGACAGTTAGGCAATGTTATGAAAGAGTCAACCGAGATTGCCTATTCATATATCCGCTCCCGTGTTAAACAATTTGGCATTGGTCCTGATTTCTTTGAAAACCACTTTATTCACCTCCATGTTCCGGCAGGCGCCACTCCTAAGGATGGACCTTCGGCAGGCATCACCATGGCTACAGCGTTGTATTCGCTTGCAAAAAATAAACCAATTAAAAAGAGCGTAGCAATGACAGGTGAGCTTACTATAACCGGGCGAGTACTGCCTATTGGAGGTGTTAAAGAAAAAACTATCGCCGCAAAACGGGCAGCCGTAAAAACCATTATTTATCCAATAGAGAATAAAAAGGACTTTGACGAGTTGCCAGCGCATATCAAAAAAGGGATGGATGCGCATTTTGTTACCTATTTTGAGGAAGTTCTGAATATAGTGTATTAAATACTATAGCAGTATATCCTTTTCTATATTCTCTATAGTCTGGATTATTGACATAGCTCTGGTATATGAATCACGTGCATCATCTAAAAAATCTTTTGCTTTTTGCATTCTTAATTGGCTCAAAAGTTTTTTATCTTTGGCTGTCAATGTCATAACTTGATACCCTCATTGATAATATTTTCATAAAAAGGAGTATTGTACTGCTTTTCATGTTCGATAGTTACCATGAAAGTGTCTTATTGCCCCTCATATAAAAACTTATACAATAATGTATATATAGTATTTGCTTTTTGTCCAGATGTCAACTATAACCAACGCTGGTAATACACATTACTGCAATAAATCACCAGTTCTGAAAATAGTATCCTTGACCAATCGCTTCGACCATGTTACTATAAAAACCTTATATAGGATACCATACTTTATGCTATCACAAAATCTATCACAAAATAATGAAAATACTGCTATACACAGTATATACAGTTTATGGAAAAAATAATGAAGATATTTCATGCCTTTGAAGAAGCTAAACGTGACGAGATAGCATTGTATAAATCACTTACACCACTGCAACGGCTTGAAATTGTTGAGGAATTGCGAAAACAATAGTATGACAAAACTTCATCCCGACTTTATAGAATTTTTGAGATTGATGAAAAAAATAGCTGCCGGCAGAGCTAAAGACATTGCCGATTTAGAATATTTGCAATAACCAATAAAATAATTTGAAATATATAAAATTTATAGTATTTTAATACTATCTAAATATCTTAAAAGGAAATAATTATGAATATAACTATCACTGACAGTGCAAAGAATAAAATACTGGATGCTACTAAAGGCAACGAGTTTAAACAACCAGCGCTACGCCTTGTTTTATCAGGGATTGGATGAGGCGGTCCCCGATTGGGACTGGCTCTGGATGAGTCAGAAAATACCAGCGATATAAAAGTAATAGCAAATGATATACCGGTATTGTATGACAATGATATCGCACGGTTTTTTGTAAGCAATACTGCAATTACCATTGATTTTGTTGAAACACCGTATGGTGCCGGGTTTGTTGTCGACACGGGAGCATCATGCAGTTAACGTATAGTGCAAAGGAGTTTTTTTATGAAAGAAGCAATCTGGTTTTTGATACTGATGGCATTGTGGTTTGCATTAAATATCTGGGTTTTTCCAAAAATTGGCATACGGACCTGACTATCCAGTAGCTGCCCTGTGGAACAGAGCGCTGATAAAAATCAACATAATGATAAAAAATAAATTGACAAATTTTTAAATTGTGATTTTTTGTCACTATTATAATTATTCGTTGCAAAGTCGAAGATATTGTTAAGAAAATATGAACATGTACAGTATATCATTCACAACAAATAATAACTGGTGGTGGTGGACCAATATGATGTCCACCTGATAGGCTATTGTGCAATACTATATTTTAAAGCCGTGGGTGGGCATTAAACCCACGGTTTTTTATTGATCCGGTATATTCCGTAAGCCGTGGGTTTAAAAAATCCACGGCTTTTTTATTTTACAGCGTAAGGAGTTTACCGTGTACCCAACATTGGAGCAGTGTAAAAAGTTAAGCAAGCACTACAATCGCATACCAATCTATAAAAAGCTCAACATTGCAGAGCCAGGATTGCTTTTGCTTTTAAAATCATTTATTGAAAAAGGAGATGTTATCTTCCTTGAGAGTGCAAAACAAAATAAAAAACAAAGCAGGTTTTCATTTTTAGGATTTAATCCACAAGCAACTATCGTCTTTACGCCTCCTCACATTATTATTGGCGATAGTTACTCTAAAAAAATAATACACTGCACTGAACCTTTCAAATTTATTGATGATTATATTGCCCGGTACCGCTCACCATCCAATCCGCGTTTTGGCTTATACAATGGTGGGCTTTCAGGATACTTTGCCTATGATATGGTAAATTACACGGGACATTTACGCCAGCGTGTCCATGAGGATTGTGTCCATCCCCTTATGGTTCTGCATCATATTGATGATTTTATATGCTACGATAACAAGTACAACATCTACTACATCGCTACCAGCATCTATACGGATAATAATTCGGTTGATGGTGCATACAACAACGCCATCGATCATCTTTGCAAGCTTGAAGACGATATCATTCATATTATACAGCATACATCACTTCCCTATCTTCCTGCATACTCTGATATTATTCCAATAGCATTTCAAACCCCAGCGGAAAAGTTTATGGATGATGTTACAAAAGCAAAAACGCTCATAGAAGATGGTGAGGCATTGCAAATTGTGCTGAGCATGCGTGCTCTCATCAATGAGGCGGTAGACCCATACCGCTTTTACCTGAAGCTGCGTCAGGTAAATCCATCGCCGTATATGTTTTATATGAAATACAATGACCTTCATATTGCCGGCAGTTCGCCGGAGATTCATGTTAAGGTGTGCAACAATACTGCAATGCTTCGCCCCATAGCAGGAACTATCGCCCAGAAAAAAACAAAAACGGGAAATGCCATGCAAAAAACATTGCTGCTCCATAACGCAAAGGAACGTGCTGAGCACCTGATGCTGGTTGATTTAGCACGCAACGATTTGAGCATTATTTCACAACCCGGTTCGGTGCATGTTACCCAGTTTATGCAACCTGAAGATTATTCGCATGTAATCCATTTAGTGTCAATGGTTGAAGCGCTGTTACATCATGATGCAAGCTTAACCGACGTTTTAAAGCATACATTCCCCGCCGGGACGGTAAGCGGCGCCCCCAAGGTACGTGCCGTTGAAATAATTGACCAGATTGAAGATAGCCCTCGCGGCATCTATGCAGGATGTGTTGGCTACCTTGG
>DAOLVF010000181.1:0-3423 GCA_035420565.1 Spirochaetota bacterium
ACTGATAATACCGATAACTATCGTTTTAGCGGTTATTCTTTTGGGGTATTTCTTGAAGAAGGTATACAATGTTGTCAATTTTATTGGGGACCACCACCATCAATACTCAAAAAAACAAAAAATACCTTACAACAATAATCCAGACAGTATCAATGCATACCGTCTGGATTATTGCTACAATAACCCTATGGGGTAAGCTGTAATAGATATTTACCGGTACGTTTTATCAACTCACTGTCAATATAATCGTTATGATAGTGCATCCCAACATATAATGATGTTTGATCGCAATAGTAGGGACTTGCTACATTTCCACTGGTACCTGTTGGTATGACCGTAAGCGATTCATTGAGATTGTGCATTGGAAAAATATGACGCTCCGAAGCACCATCGGTAATGACAAACGGTTTGGTGAGCTTATATGAGTATGGACAAACGGTGTGGAAGCTACCTCCAACAGGATATGGCCCGCGATTATAGTTGAATAACCAGTCTAACAGTTTTACCTCGCCTAATGGATGTTTTAACACTAACTTATGCATACTGCCCCATTTCCACTTGTTGATGTTAGTTCCATAGCTATCAGTTAGTGTGCCTATAGTGTCATTCAGGCTTTTTGCAATCATATCGTTAAGGTTTTCTTTTTGCGGTGTGGTAACATCGTCGCACCATATAGAACCGTTGTTAAGCCGTATGGTATCAATAAAAAGGTTTACCAGTACCCTCTCTTTTGCAAGCTCGTCATAGGTGTCGCCCAGCTCATCGTAAAAGATATTGTGCACCAGCTTTATGTAGAATGTATCAAAAACTGAAGCCGCAATGCTTTCAGAAGAATAACTGCCGTCCCAATCTTTCAACAGCGTGTATACATCTTTATAACTGTTTAACGAGTTGCTATCGCCCTCAATAATTCTTTCAATAGCATGTAACAGTAAAGGTTTCCATATCAGGGCTAATTCGGATATCTGGTCGGTTTGAATGGTTTTAAAATCTTCAACCGACAACTTTTCCTTTTGTTTTAAAAGCTTTGTTATACGGTTGTAGCGCCATGGCATTTCATACCAGTAACTGATATAATAGGGGTAGTTTTCCTTAACGGTTTTATTATTTGCCGATGCTATATATCCTTCTTCTGGATTAAAGCTATGAGGTTGCCGTTCAAATGGTACCAGTCCCTGCCAATCATACTCAGTGGTCCAGCCTGGATTTATCATCATGGGATTGCCCTTCCTGATAGGGATGCCCACGGCTGAATATAATCCAATGTTTCCTTCAACATCGGCATAGGCAATGTTCTGGCTGACAGAACGGAAGTGGCGTATTGCATTGGTAAAGTCATTCCAGTTCTTTGCATAGTTAAGCATATACACGGTTAACAGTTCATTGCTTGGTTCATTCCCCATCCAGCGCATTGAAATGACATCCTGCATCTTCTTAAAATCGGTTACAACGGGACCGCGGTGAGTAAATAAAATTTCCTGTATGACAGGCTTCTCACCTTTGATTTTTATTTCTTCTTTTACCACTATCATATCTTTCCATTTGCCATTCAGCATATACTGGTACTTGTTAGCGGGGTTTATCTTTTCAAGATAAAAGTCCATATCATCTACCATGACATTGGTCATGCCCCATGCAATATATTCATTGTGTCCGCATATAATGCACGGCTGTCCCGGAATTGCAACACCTGTTACATTGAGTTTACCTTCTACTATCTGGTTCATCTGATACCATATACCGGGGATAAACAGCCCAAGATGCATGTCATTGGCAAGGATGGGTTTACCGGTTGTACTCTTTTTACCGGACACAGCCCAGTTATTGCTTGCTGAAAATACGCCTGCGCCCAGTGATACTAATTTTTCAGTAGCCGGCAGTATGGTGTTTGATAGCTCCGGCATATTATTTTTTGCAAATGAAGGAAAAACCACATCGGTAATGTACTTTACATCCGGGGTCAGAGCCTTACTATGGGCATCGTCCACCTTTTTCCATATCTTATACAGTACTGTTTCGGTGGTCCAGGGCATGGTGAGATCCCATGCCATATAGCCTATTAAATTAACGCTATCCTCAACCTTCCAGCTTTCGGGGGTGTATCCTAAAATTTTAAATTCAAGGGGAAGGTTGTTCTTATGCTGTTCAAGATATTGATTAACGCCATCAGCAAATGCTTCCAGATGGGCAATAACCTTTTTGTCAGTTTGTGCAATAACAAACCTTGATTTTTGAGGCATGCGTAATGCTCGCATAAGCACGTCGGTATCAACCATGTCCTTGCCAAATATTTCTGACAGTCGTCCTGATGTAACACGCCTCAGCAGATCCATCTGCCACATCCTGTCCTGTGCCATCACAAATCCTGTTGCCCGGTAAACATCCATTTCATTTTTTGCAATGATATGCGGTATGCCATGTTCATCGCGATACACCTGCACCGGTTGCTGCAACCCATTTAACTGTATCTGCCCCGAATACTGGGGTGCCCCTGATTTTGCAAGATTCTTTATGAAAAGAAATATGGCTAATACTAAAGCAACAATGACAATAGCTATGCCAATAAGTATCTTTTTTGTTTTGCTCATAACAAACCTCCATTATAGTGTTAATCATTCTATTGAATGAAATAATAAAAGTAAAGAATTTTTTTATTTGCTAAATACTGCCACACCGGGTATTATTTGACAATAGTAACGTCTACAGGGCTCTTAGCTTTTTCATTGTCGGTGAGGTGTATATGGATGTGTCATTTCCTGTAAATAAACAAAGCATTCGTCTTCCAAAAATTAATCAGTTAGGGATAGTAGTACATTCTATTCCTGATGCTGTTCATTACTATACTACGTTGCTGGGTATTGGTCCATGGTTCAGGTCAGGGACAGTTGAACATACAACACTGTACAGGGGTACGAACATATCCATTGATGTTGATATTGTGTTAGCTTTTCACAAGGGTATGGAGGTAGAGCTTATAGAGCTGAAAGGTGGCGATGAGTGTATTTATTCTGAATGTATACAACGTGGCGGTGGTATACATCATGTAGGCTCTCTGGTGCTATCGTATGACAGCAAAATGAAACGCGTTCACGAAGCAGGGATACAGATACTACAATCAGGTGTCATAAAAACCAGGGGAGGCGCCACAACACGGTATGCTTACCTTGATACTGTCAAGCAGTGCGGCATTATAACCGAACTTATAGAAACAAGGTTATATAAAATACCGGTTCCGCAAAACAGGCTGTTTATGGAAATTGGATGCTTAACCGGTGATGTGGGAAAGGTCTATGGATAAATCAAAAATACTTTAATGGTGGCGATAGTTATTGTTTATCAATTTCCCGTTATATATAAAACTATAAGCGCAATGTATTCCCGTATAGCCTTTGATGAATTCCCAAGGCTTGAAAATTTTGGCAT
>DAOLVF010000182.1:0-3413 GCA_035420565.1 Spirochaetota bacterium
TCAGGCAACTCATTCCAATAGATATCAGCCAGTGCATTCTTAAGTGCCTGGGGACCCAACGCCGAGCCGCCAATACCAATAAGCGCAATGGTATCACACCAATCAGTATGTTGTCTAAAACTTTGTATGTCTTTGACTAAGGAAGTGTTAAACGGTATTTCTAAAAAACCAAGCAATCCTTCTGCCTTTTCATCATCCATGCGTTTAAGGACTTCATTAAATTCAGGTCTTATTCCATCTATATCATTTTGTGACAATCCATGCTGTGTGCCAATATGTTCATCCATAAAATAGTTATAATCAAAGCGTATCATCATGCTCTCCTTTTTATCAAAATACCCGGGATAAGATTCTGCTATTAATTATTTTCAAAGCACAAGATACTATGTGCACATTATCAAAATGTCAATCATAATATTGTTGCTATAATCCTGGTTGTGTGCACGTTTCGGAAGTAGCGCACTATTACTTTTATCTATCTTATAGTAAGAAAAGAGCAACAAAGGAAGCCATTGCTATCGCCCCGGCATTTTGTATACTATTATTCTTGTCAGGTTATTAAGCATTATAATGGTAACTTTTCATATAATCCATATCAATTTACTTTTTATCCATAGCTACATAAAGCGCGCCTGTGCTTTTTTTAATCTATCCATGATTGCCCTGCCCAGACCAACCTCCTCCACCTGCTCAGCATAGATAACCTTAAGCTTCATAGCATCAAGCGCGTGCAAACATGAAAAGAGATTGCCGGCAGCCTGCCGCATATCACCTTCATCCGATAAGTACATGATGTGAATACTGGTATAGGGGATATCTCTTTTTTTAAAAAGCAATAGCCCACTGGTTGCATCGTCAGGAACAGACATGATATCGCTAACCAGTACAATCTTTGTTTGCGGTGCGTAATGGTAAGGCAACTGACCCGGAGCTTCAATTGTGGTGGTATGAGAAGTGACCACAAGTCCGGTTGTTCTTTCAATTTCCTCAACGGGTATACCGCCATAGCGAAGTACATTAATTTCATCATTTCCAATTTTTATAATGGTGGATTCAACCCCAACAGCACATTTCCCACCATCAAGAATGATAGCAACTTTATTGCCCAACTGCATAGCAACATGTTGTGCGGTAGTTGGGCTTAAATAGCCAAAAGGATTTGCACTGGGTGCTGCTACAGGCACACCTGCTAATTCTATAAGCCTGAGCGCAACCGGATGCAATGGCATGCGTATGGCAACCGTTGCAAGCCCCGCTGTTACTATATCAGGGATATCATCCTTCTTTGGTAAAACTATTGTCAATGGTCCTGGCCAGAACTTTTCCATACACTTCATTGCTGCACATGGTATGGCAGCCGCCACCATGGAAACCATGGACAGAGAATTGACATGCACAATCAAGGGATCAAAATGGGGGCGTTCTTTTATAGCAAATATACTTGCAACAGCCAGCCTATCAAATGCATTTGCACCCAATCCATATACCGTTTCAGTGGGGAAGGCTACCACCTCACCCTGTTTTATTGCTTCGGCTGCCTGTTGTATGGTAATGTCAGTTGCAGGGTAAATCATGTTTTTTTCTTCTTCACATAAATATACTTATCCACCCGGGCAATAATCTCGCCATCGTCATCTTTTACTGCAACAGTGAATTGAGGCAATGCTTTCCCTTTTTGTTCCACCTCTGTTTTAATAGCTTCCACTGTTTGTTCATCTATAAAAAATTCAGCATGCAGTGTACTTTTCCCGGGCTTAATAAAATCTATTGTTGCTTTTTTATCCCACACAATATAGTTGCTTCCCAGAATTTCCATGAGCAAAAACATGTAAAAGGGATCGCACATGGCATAGATGGAGCCGCCAAAATGCGTACCGACATAATTACGGTTGTACCAGGTCAACTTCATGGATACATAGACTTTTTTATTTTTTTTATCAAATCTAATGCGTATTCCTGCTCCTAAAAATGGAGGATAAAAATTGATTAAAATCTTCAATAATGTTTGTCGCAATCGCATATCAGCACCTATTAATTAAGAAATAATAATTACCCTATATAGTATAGTACCGCAAACAAAAGTAGATAAAAAATTTTCTTTTTGTTGTCACGATAGTTACTCAGTAACAGTATAACAGGTGAAGTAGCAGTTTTTTAATAATTGTTGTTACGCTATCCCCCAATAATCACAAATAGTGCACAATAGTGGATTATTATTCATCAATGAAAAATTTGATTGGTGAAGATGCCCATCATGAACAGTGTACAGTAATAAATAATATAATAAATAATAATTGTAAGTATTAGCAGTTGCCAGTAGAGAGTATTTTTTATAATTTTATAGATAAAATTATGTATTCACAGTAAACAATGCAATGCCACAAACGGTTTATCAATGGTTTACTATAGCAAGGGGAGACTACTATGAAGCGATTAGTATTTTTTTTCATAATAGCAACTGTGATTTTTGCATCACACTCTGGTTTTGCTGCTAATACCATTAGTGAAGTACCAATACGGATATTTTTTGAGTTAGTGCCAGCGCTCAGGATTGCACCTGATGTTGATTTTGGCATCCGTGGTGGTTTAGGCGCACGATACTTTTTTTAATGTAAGGCAGAGCTCTGACCCTTAACAATATCTTCCAGTGATTGGCGGATGTTTATAGTTGGGCTCCATCCTGTTAATGTATTTATTTTTTGATATGAGCCAATAATGGTTTGCACCTCTGCAGGTCGCATTTTACTTTGATCATGCTCTATGACTACCTGCACACTGGTTATTTCAGATAACATGGTGATGATAGCACGCAATGAATAACCAACCCCGCTGCAAATATTATAAACATCACCGGTTTTACCCTGCTTCAGCAATAGATAGTATGCCTTTACGGCATCCCGAACATCAACAAAATCACGGACAACATCTATGTTGCCTGTTTTTAGTATGCATGATGTATTATTATTTTTTGCTGTTATTATCTGTTTTACAAATGATGGTATGGCAAAATGTTCGCTCTGACCCGGACCGATATGATTAAAGGAACGTGTCATGACAATATCAAGTCTAAAACTTTTCACATACATAATTGCAAGCATCTCCTGTGCAACCCGCGCAATTGCATACGGGTTTTGTGGATGTAATGGGCAGGTTTCTTCTATAGGTAAATTGTCAGGTGCACCCTCGCCATATTCTTCGGATGAACCAATGACAAGCATCCTTGTGTCAGAGCAATATTTCCGTACACCCTCAGCTAATAGTATGAATGAATTCACATTGTTATGCAATGTTGCGGGAATATCATCCCAGCTTTTAGCCACACTGCTCTGTGAAGCAAAATGGATGATATAATCAGGTTTATGTTTTTGTAACAACAATTGCACGGCATTGCTGTCGTTCATAGTACACATTTC
>DAOLVF010000183.1:0-3370 GCA_035420565.1 Spirochaetota bacterium
GGAAGCGATAAATGCTATCATTATAAAAAATGGGGTAAAGACTATAATAGTAATTATTGGTAATTATTGCATTCAACCTTCATACACAATCCCTCTATACTCTATACTATGTCTCAGCGCTAGTGGCTACATTAACGCTGAGACATAGTTTTATCATCCTTTTTTTATTTTCTTTTTGTCAAGCGGCGTTCCTTCCCATGCAGCCTCCAGAACCATCATGTAATCGTTATAATCTAAATCTTCAGGATTGTAAAATTGAGCAGGATCACTCATGGCTGTTTTTGCTATATCAGGCAGTTTTTCTTTAGGGACCATCTGCTTACCTGTTTTATCAACTACTTCTTTCAAAAAGCGAGGATGTTTCCCATCAGTTGCATCATGTAGATCCTGAATAAGATTGCGAATATACTCAACTGTTTTTTGCGGACGTTCTTTCTTTTTCGTTGCATTATACACTTCATCACCTGCCAGCGGATAAAGAAGCTCGCCAATATACTGTGAAGCTTTATGCATGTTGTATTCTAACCCATAGGGCAAAAGAATATTCATACATACACCGTGTGGAACACCACATACACCGCCTACGGCATGTCCAATGTTATGAATCATACCAACCATGGAATTTGCAAATGCCATCCCTGCCAGATTTGATGCAAGAGCCAATGCTAAGCGTCCATCAGTATCAGAAGGTTTTTTTACTACATTGACAAGGTTTTGAGCAATAATCTGGATTGCTGCTAATGCTGTCGTATCGCTTAAAGGATTCTTGGCCAAACAAAAATATGCTTCAACAGCATGGGTGAGCGCATCCATTCCAGTAAATGCGGTGATAGTTGGCGGTAATGTTTTTGTCATCCTTGAATCTATGATAGCAATGTCAGGCAGTAAAAATACTGAACCAAATATCATCTTAATATTTTTTTCATGATTGGCAATAACAGCGACGGATGTTACTTCCGAGCCTGTTCCTGCTGTGGTGGGTACCGCTACCAAAGGTTTAAGTTTACGCCTTACATTGCCATATCCTGCAAACTGCATCAAATCCGATGCATTTTCTGAAACTATTATATTAACGCCCTTTGCTGTATCAAGAACCGAACCGCCGCCAACCGCAATAATGGAATCACATTTTTTTGACGTATACATTTTAGCCAGTTCATTTACCATCGTAATGTCTGAATCGGGAGGAACAGTATCATAGATGGCGGCAGCTTTTAATTTTGATTTTTGCATTGCAGCCTGCACAATCTTTATAAGTCCTGCCTGCTCCACACCTTTATCGGTAATGATCATTGGCCTTTGAGCATTGATGACTTTCAAACTTTGCGGGATTTGCTCTAAAGCTTTATGCCCAACTATCGTTTTAACTGTATTACAAAATTCATAATATGCTGGTAATTGCATAATTGCACCTCGTTTCATTAAAATGTAAATGCACGGACATAGATTACAATTCTCCCAAAGTGTTTTCTGGAAGGAGCCATCTGCGACCACTTTGGATATCGCTTTACTGCTAATTTTGCTATAATTTTGGGAAGGAGATAAACTTCCACAATATTTAATATTCTTACAAACGCGCATGCATCAGGAAGGTCACCATCAACAACCAGCCTGTTACGAGCTGTAGCTATCGCAGTTGATTCTCGAAAAGTAAA
Organism: Spirochaetota bacterium; assembly: GCA_035420565.1. Lineage (GTDB taxonomy): Bacteria > Spirochaetota > UBA4802 > UBA4802 > UB4802 > UBA4802. Next base: position 1,656 of record DAOLVF010000183.1, read on the forward strand.
AAGGAGCATTGCTGCTTCAATGTTTTTTATTGTCATTGTTAATGTTGGTTTATATCCTTTGTCCTTCCAGCCTAAATATTTAACCCTGCCATTGTTAGTTTTACCAACATACATAGCCGGTCCATTTGGCCATATCCACATCTTCAGGCAAAAGTTATTGTTTAACTTAGCAAATTCATCTTTAACATCGCTATCAACCTTTGATGCTGCCTGAATAGCTCTGCCAACTATCCATAGCATAATGGCAATATATATCCGTTTTATTAATTTTTTCTTTGGTTTAACTTGTGGATAATATAGTATATTCATGGTTAGTCTCCTATAAAAAGTTATTTTGATTCCCATGCATTTGCTAAAAGCTCTGCATACTCTTTTTCTTTATAGTCCCTGTTTTTAGCTGCAGCTTCTTTTGCATATTCTTTAAGCTTATCGTGTGATATTGTGAGCTTTTTCAGCGTTGATGGAATATATTTTGAAGTTGTGGCAATGCATTTGATAAGATAGTCATATGCTACCTTTTGTCGTTCATTTTCTTTAGTTTTAGCATACGTATCAATCCCCGCCAGAGCAAGTAATAATTCCGGGCGAATTCCTTGTTTTGTAGCAAGTTTTGCATTTAAACTGGTTCTTAGCAATATGCCCATTATTGTGCCCGGTTTATAATTGGTATCCTGCGCTATTATGGATGCTAATGAATGAATGATGCCTTCAGGTGCATTAGAAAATGCAGTGTCAGCACATGCGGCTGCATTTACGATTGCGACACTTCCATCGTTATGACATGGCTTTTTTATAGTTTTTGGAAGGTATTGATATATCAACTGTAATGCTGTGTGAGCATACGCATCATTGATTGGATTCGGAGTATCAATGCTACAAGCTTCAATAGCATGTGAAAGTGAAGTCAATGCACAATTAGCTATCTCTTCAGAGGTTGCATTTTTAGTTATGCGTGGATCAATAACAATAACATCGGGATAAAGATAGTCAGACTTTTTTGTAAATCGTTCAAAAGTTGCCATGGCTGCCATCTCACCACCTTCACAATCTGCAGTTGGTACACAGATAAATGGCTTTAGCGGTGCAGATAGAGTCATGGCTGCACATTCTAAAATTTCGGTTTTGAGTGACACTACCATATTCACTGATTTTGCGATGTTGACAACACTACCTGCTCCAACAGCTACTATCGAATCACAACCACGTTCCCTATACAATTTCGATAGTACATTGATAATAGTACTGCTGGGACGGGCAGGTGCATTGTCAAATAATGCACCAATTACAATATTGCTATCGTACAATGCTTTAACAATAGTTTTGGTCAATTTCTTACGGGACCATTTTTCTGATGTGATGATAAGAGGCTTACATGCATTGAGTGATTCTAACTCAAATGGGATAACTTCTAATGCTTTAAGCCCAGAGCAAATTTTTGGATGACTTAAAAACGTAAAATTGTAAGGAATCATTTTGTTACCTCGCTATCTTTTTCAATTTTTAGTCACTTTATTGTATTATCATTAAATATACCATTTATGGCATACGAGCTATTGTTAAACCTTGCACATTGATCGTAAATCTGTATTGCCATATTTTTTGCTCATTTTTGTGCACCTCCAGCATTCAATACTTGCAGAAACTCTGTTGCAAACAGTTGAGACTTAAACTCTTCACACGTACGTAGAGCTCAAGATTCTATTTGAAATTGTTAT
>DAOLVF010000184.1:0-3369 GCA_035420565.1 Spirochaetota bacterium
GGGTAAAAGGCATCCATTGCCTCAAATTCTACTGGGGACCGCCACCGGAGATGCTTGGACAACCACTCACCCAATAAAAATTAACATTAATCATTTAGTCTGTTATTGAGCATGCAGTATCATGGCATATCTGTATTTTAAAGATATGCTTGATGCAGAAAAAATTATTTTCACATTGTATAATATTATGTAAAAACTATCTGCCAATTATAAAAATGACTCTATAAAATTCTTTACCTCTTCCTTGCCAAAGTAAACACCAAAATGGCCCTCACATAAAATATCCGCATCAAGCGACAGTAAAAATTCCAGCGACTGTATATAATCATCTCTGTTTGATTTCAATACATCATTTAGCGGTCCATGAACATCCTGTCCAAAAAGTACAAGTTTGCCTTCTGATTCAACAGTTAATGCCACCGAACCTGGTGAATGACCCGGGATGTGATACATGTTCAGCGTTAAGCTCCCAATAGCAAATGACTTTTTACTGTCATTGACCTTGATGTCAATTGGACAGGGAGTAAGAAAACTACCATACCAGTTTGCCGCTGTTACATATTGATCACCTGTCTCAATATACTGTGCATCTAATTGGTGAGCCACCACCTTGCAGTTGAATGTGCCCCTCAGCTTATGCGCACCACCAACATGATCAAAATGGCAATGTGTCAAAAAAAGATAGTGTACCGTTGATGCATCAATATTTTCTTTTGCGATATTTTTTAAAACCCTGTCATGTCCATCGCCGGTCCCTGCATCAATGAGGGCTGTAACCTTCCCATCAGTAACACAATATATTGCTGCATCAGAAGGATGACTTAATGTTGAACCACCAATCTGATATACATGCTCTGTTATCTGCATAGTAACGATCCTGTATATATAATTTAAAAACTTATTCGATACACGCACTCATTCTAAATATAGAAAGAACTGTGCACTGCTGTAGCTAACCGGTTATAGTGTAGTACACCTGCCATCCATCACTATTAATAGGCTACGGTGCTCCGTCTTTGCAACTCATTGAACAGTACCTCGCGCACCCTATCTGCATTGGCTTCTAATTCTATAGGCCTGTTAGCATAAATGCTCTTCACATCGGGAAGGGTTCCCTGATGGTATCCAACCTTGAATTCGCTAAACTTCAATCCATGTGCAGTTGATATGACCACAGTTTTGTCGGTCTTTGATATAACCTGTTTTTCAACAAGCTTAAGCAACACAGCCAATGCAACGCCTGTATGAGGACAGCTATACATGCCTGTTCTGTCAGCTAAAGCAGCAGCATCGGAAAGCTCATCCTCTGATGCCTGCTCCACAATGCCGTCAAACTGCTGCAATGCCTTGATAGCCTTTGTTACCGAAACCGGGTCGCCAATCTGAATTGCGGATGCCAGTGTCTTTTGCGGAGTAATGGGTTTAAATTCTTTAAAACCATTACGGTATGCTCTATACAGTGGATTGGCATTTTGCGCCTGTGCAAGCACAATACGCGGTTTTTTTGTTATAAGTCCTAACTGCAACATCATGTCAAAACCGTTCCCCAGAGCAGAAACGTTACCAAGGTTGCCTCCCGGAATAATGATAACATCGGGCACCTCCCAGTCAAACTGCTGAACAATTTCAACAGAGATTGACTTCTGCCCTTCTATACGCAACGAATTCATAGAATTAGCCAGATAGATGGTATTGTCTTTTGTTATTTCCTGCACAATCCTCATGCAACCATCAAAGTCAGTATCAAGCGACATGACGATAGAGCCATTACTCATGGGCTGCACCAGTTGAGCGGTAGAAATTTTGTTCCGTGGTAAAAATACAATCGATGGTATCCCGGCGTATGCACAGTATGCTGCCAATGCTGCCGATGTATCACCGGTTGAAGCGCATGCAACCGCTTTAATTGGCTTCCCCCGCATGATCATTTCATTAACCATGGATACCAGCACCGTCATCCCTAAATCCTTAAATGAACCGGTATGGCTGTTGCCACACATCTTAATCCACAGATCATGCATGCCAATCATAGCACCAAAGCGTTTAGCCCAGAATAAATTTGTGTTACCTTCAAACATGGAAACAATGTTTTCATTGTCAACCTCAGGGCACACCCATTCCTTTTTGCTCCAGACGCCGCTCCCGTATGGCCATTTTGTGGTGCCAACACGGCTATTAAAAAGCTCTTTCCATTTTTTTGGCGATAGTTCCCGTAAACGGTCTCTATCGTGATAAACCTCTAACAGCCCACCACACTTTTTGCACCTGTATACAACCTCATCTAATGGATACTCTTCACTGCAACCAGCTATACAGCGAAAAACTGCTCTATAGTTACTGTCGCCCCCCATAACTATTCACCTGTATTATCAAAATCTTCTATTGGAATAATCATCACATGACCATTAACAAAATTGAACCGTTCAATTTCGTTTTTTGCCTTTCGCATTCCTGCTTCATTTGCTCTATGCGTTGTGATGACAATAGGAACATATTCAGTCATTGCCTCCTTTTGTATTACCGAAGCAATTGAAATATTATACCCTCCCAGTACACCAGCTATCTTTGAAAGTATGCCTGCCCTATCCTCAGAATACAACCGTATATAATACCTCAGCATCCTGTATTCAGGCGATATATATTCTGCATCCTTTTCAATAAATATACAATCCTTCCCACCATTTTGCTTCTGAGCAATAGAAACAATATCACTGACTACCGCAGATGCTGTAGGGAAGCTTCCGGCACCTTTGCCATACAGCGTCACCGGGCCGGTCATATCACCGTGATACATAATAGCATTAAATTCATTGCGCACCGAAGCCAGCGGATTAGTAAGCGGAATCATCACCGGCTGCAGCCGTATGTCAAGCTTACAATCAAGCATACGGCTAACACCCAGAAGCTTGATGGTATATCCCATCTCATGAGCATACGTAATGTCCAGAGCGGTGATATTGGTAATTCCTTCAACATAAACCGACTTCATGGAAACACCAACATTATAGGCTAACATCGATAGCAGCACAATCTTATGCGCTGCATCGTACCCTTCAATATCAAAGGTTGGATCAGCTTCAGCATACCCTTTATCCTGTGCCAATGCAAGTGCCTCGGCAAACGACATGTCATCTTCTGACATGCGTGTCAATATATAATTGGTGGTACCATTTAGTATTCCCACTACCGACTGTATGGAATTCCCAACCAGCCCATTGCGCAGTGCCGCAACGCAGGGTATACCACCACCAATGGCAGCCTCAAATGCCAGTGACCCTTTTACTGACATGCTTGCTGCAATTATTTCATCACCATTTTCGGCTAAAAGCTTTTTGTTTGCTGTTACAACATTTTTACCCGCCTTCAGTG
>DAOLVF010000185.1:0-1172 GCA_035420565.1 Spirochaetota bacterium
CATCCTGACTTTAGAGATGAATTAATTGAAAAAGCAACTGAAATGAATATATGGACCAGAACCAATAAGCTGGTATAACACAATCGCATCACCGTAATTGATGATGCGATTGATATTACTTTTTATTAACTAATACTTATCGTTGATAGAGCGTCTTTAATCTCATCCAGGATTGACGGATCATCTATCGTGGATGGTATGGCAAATGGCTTATTATCAGCAATTTTACGCATTGTTCCGCGTAATATCTTACCCGAGCGAGTTTTAGGCAGGCGCTGTACAACCAGTGTGGTTTTATAACATGCAACAGCACCAATCTGGTCTCGTACCATCTGTGCTAATTCAGATGTTATCTGCTCTTTGCTTTTTTTCACACCTTCTTTTAATACTACAAACCCAACGGGCAGTTGTCCTTTGAAGCTATCCTCTGCACCAATAACCGCACATTCGGCAACATCAGGATGTTTGGAAATTACCTCTTCCATGGCGCCAGTTGAAAGTCGGTGTCCTGCAACGTTGATTACATCATCAATACGACCCATTATATACAGATAACCATCTTCATCAAAATAGCCGCCATCACCGGTAAAGTAATAGCCGTCAAAAATATCTAAATATGACTCTTTAAATTTTTCATCATTTTGCCACAGGGTTAGAAGTGTTCCGGGTGGTAGCGGAAGTTTGATAACAACAATCCCTTCTGTACCGTTTGGCAACACGGTTGCCTCTTCGTTGATGATCTGAACCTGGTAGCCGGGAACCGGTTTGGTGGGTGAACCTGCTTTAATGGGCAACAGCTCAATGCCAACACAGTTAGCAGCAATAGGCCAGCCTGTTTCGGTTTGCCACCAGTGGTCAATAACAGGTTTTTTCAAGAGATCTGTCGCCCAGTAATAGGTATCAGGATCTAAACGCTCCCCGGCTAAAAATAGATAGTTAAATTGTGACAGGTCATACTTTTTAAAATATTCGCCGTTAGGGTCCTCTTTTTTAATGGCTCTGAATGCAGTGGGAGCGGTAAACAGCGCTTTAACCTTATGTTGTGAAATTACGCGCCAGAACGCACCAGGGTCAGGAGTGCCAACCGGTTTTCCCTCATACAGTATTGTTGTTGCACCATATAAAAGAGGTGCATAAACAATATATGAATGTCCCACAACCCAGCCAACATC
>DAOLVF010000185.1:1272-3346 GCA_035420565.1 Spirochaetota bacterium
CAATGAAATTTTACAATGTTACCATGATATACTATTTGTAATTATACAGTAGCGTGATACAACAGCACACAATAAAGAAATATATGCAGGTTAAATTGACAGGATATTTTTGCAAAAATATTTGTCAATGATTAATATATGTAGTATTACATAAAAGAAAATTGCTGTTTCCTTTTACTCAAGTTTTAAAAATTAAAAACGAATAGCAAACAAACAAATAAAAAATTGACATAATCTGAATCAATCAGGGAAGCAATACAAGGTAACTATATATATAACTCCAATGTAAGGGTAAAAACGGCTACATGCTTAATTTTTCCTTCAAATCAAGCAGGATAAGCACATGCTTTCGCTCTTCATTGATTAAACGTTCTAATAGGTCTTTTGATCTGGTATCATTACGGTAGATTTCTTTTAATTCTGAATACCATACAATGGAGTCACGCTCGGCATCCATTGCTATTTTGATAATGTCAAGCGGTTGATTGAGCGTTGGTGCTATTGTATCAACATCATTGCTATTTGAAAATACTCGTGTTGTGCCAATAGCTTTAAGATATGTATAGTACTCTTCGGTAAATACGCCCTGGGTATCGTTTAATCCTTTGAGCATGTTGCTGAAAATATCTTTATGACGCAATTCCTCATCAGCAAGGAATTGAAACATCTGCTGAAAACTTTCATCTTTAAACTTGCTTTTTAATGTTGAATAAAAATAATATCCGGTTTCCTCAATGCCCATTGCTATATCAATAAGTTCCTTTGTTGAGTACATGAGTTCCTCCAGAGATTATTAAATAATAAACACATCATCCTTAACTATGCTGTAAATTTGGTCAATACACTTTTTGTATTGCTTGATGAAAACTTGAAATGTTTTAACCTCACCCCCAACTCCTTTCCTTGATAAGTCGATGGGGTTAGCTCCACCTTGCATTAACAGTTGTCATGCTGAAATTGATTCTGCATCTCACTATTAGATGAGATCCTGAAACAAGTTCAGGATGACATTCTACGTTCAGGATGACTACTATGACAGCATAGTGTTATTGCCCGGATATATCCTTAACAAACCTGTACAATAAACGCACACCAAACCCGGTGGCGTATTTTGGAACATATCCGCGTTTTTTGGAATACCATGCGGTTCCGGCTATATCAATATGCACCCATGGGGTATCTTCAATAAAATTTTTTAAGAATGTTGCACCCATGATAGTACCTGCATTGCGCTGTGCAGGCACATTCACAATATCTGCGATGTCACTTTTCATCTCTTCACTGTATTCTTTATACAAAGGCAGGCGCCATATCTTTTCGCCGGTAGCTTCAGAAGCTTTGATTAATGCGGTTGATAATTGTTCGTCATTGGTTAAATACGCAGCTACTATCTCACCAAAGCTTACTATGCAGGCGCCGGTAAGTGTAGCTAAATCAATGATAGCTTTTGGTTTAATAGTCTTTTCGGTAAATGACAGAGCGTCGGCTAAAATAAGGCGCCCTTCCGCATCGGTGCTTAAAATCTCAACGGTTTTGCCGTTATATGCGGTAAACACATCACCGGGTTTATACGCAGTATGCGATATCATATTTTCGGCTAACGGTATCACCACGTACACATTCATGAGAAGCTTCATCTGAGCAACTGCCGCGATGGCATAGATACAGGTTGCTGCTCCTGCCATATCGGTTCGCATGGTTTCAATATGCCCTGTTGGCTTCAGGTTGATGCCGCCGGTGTCAAAGGTTATGCCTTTCCCAACTATGGCAATAGATTCTTTTTTTGAAGGTGCACCTCTGTAACGCATAACAATACAATAGGGAGGATATATGCTTCCACGGCTAACGGCAAGAAGCAGCCCCATCTTCATCTTTGTAATATCTTTTTTTGTGTATACGGTACATTGTATGGCATGCTGTGCTGCAATTTTTTTTGCAAGTTTGGCGATAGTTACTGGATTAGCATTTTCTGTTGTTTCATTAACAAGGTCACGGCATAAAAGTGTATTGCTGCATACAACGGCAACCTCTTTCAGCATGGGCGATAGTTGTTGTGGATTATCGCACACCAGAA
>DAOLVF010000186.1:0-3340 GCA_035420565.1 Spirochaetota bacterium
AAAAAATAAAGACGGCAAAAGCAATAAATAGTAAAAGTTTATCATCAGATGCAAAAGAAACCTTAGCCTGTACTTTTCTATCGCTGGCTCTGCTTATTGGATTAGGACTTAATTATCTAAAAGGGTGGTGGCAGGCAGATCCTGTGGTCGGATTAGTAGTTACAATATATCTTATAAAAGAGGGGATAGAAATTTTGTCTGGAGAAGAAGAAGATTGATAAGTAGAAAAAAGCTTGTTATTTTTTTTGTTTTTTCTATGGTGGTAAGGTTGGCGTTAAAAACAACTTTATATAATATATGAGGTAACTATGAGTTGCACAGTTATTATAGGCACACAGTGGGGTGATGAAGGCAAAGCCAAGATGATTGATTTTTATTCGCAGAAAGCCGATATTATCGTTCGTTATCAGGGTGGTGCTAATGCAGGACATACAGTGGTAGTCAATGGCAAAAAGCATGTTTTTCATCTTATACCATCAGGTATTTTGCACAAGGACACGGTTTGTGTCATTGGCAATGGTGTGGTTGTTGATCCTGTGCAGCTTATTGAAGAATGTCAGTTGCTTGAAAATGAAGGCATTGATGTGCGAAAACGCCTTTTCATATCCGATGCGGCGCATCTCCTGTTGCCATTCCATAAAGAGCTGGATGGAGCAATGGAAGAGGCACGTTCCAATAAGATTGGAACCACCAAACGTGGCATTGGCCCCTGTTATGCTGACAAGTGTTTACGTGTGGGTATAAGGGTTGGAGATATCTTTGATGATGACTATTGTAAAGAACGCATTACCACTGCATTGGCAATAAAGAACTCTCAATTTGAGCGATGTTATGGTAGAGAAGGCTTTACCTTTGCTGAAATATATGATCTGCTTGTGGCATTTAAAGACTATGCAGGGGCTTTAGCCATCAATACCCCCTATTACCTGTACAATGAAGCTAAAAAGGGTAAAAACATATTGCTTGAAGGTGCTCAGGGCAATGCCCTGGATATTGATCATGGCACCTATCCATTTGTTACTTCATCCAATCCAAGCATTGGCGGGGCGATAGTTGGTTCTGGATTAAACCCTTTTATGATACAGGAGGTTGTTGGAATTACCAAGGCTTATGTGACCCGTGTTGGGGAGGGGCCATTCCCTACCGAGGACAAAGGAAGCGATGGTGAGTTAATACGACAACGTGGTGGAGAGTTTGGCGCAACTACCGGCCGTCCACGGCGGTGTGGCTGGTTTGATATTGAGCTATTAAAGCATACCATACGGATAAATGGGATAACAACCATAGCTTTAACTAAACTGGATGTTTTATCTGGTTTTAAAACAATAAAGGTTGCAGTAGGATATTCCATAAATGGCAAAAAAATTGACTATTTCCCTTCAGCGATGCAGGATAAGATAGTACCTATATACGAAGAGCATCCCGGGTGGGATGAGGATATTGCCGGGTGTACATCGTTTAAAGCATTGCCGGTAAATGCACAAAACTATGTGCATTATATTCAGGATACATTGCAGGTGCCCATTTCAATAATCTCGGTAGGTCCGGATAGGGTCAATACTTTTGAAATAAAATGATGCTGAGTACTTATGACAAATGAATAACTACTCAACATGGTGGAGCAATTTTTTAATATTCATGCAAAAGAATATTGTGTAACGCTGGCTTTTCTCTATGGCTCATGGGCGCATGGATTACAACGGAATAATTGGGATATTGATATTGCCATTATGATAGAAGAAACAGATGAGGATGAAATATTTCAAAAAATTATTGCAATGACATTAGCATTGTCAGAATTGCTACAATATGAGGCTAATGTATTATACATTGACCATGATTTGTCCAGACCAATGCCTGAATTTAATTATGCAAAAGGCAGAATTCTTGATTCTGTTGCTTTTATAACAAATGAAATGAATGAATTTGATTCAAAATATAAAAAAACTATACATAATCTTTGAGTATCTCCAGCATTGCAGTATCAACATTTTGATAGTGTTGTACTATGGCATAGTAAAGCTGATCAATCTTAAAATTGGGGTAGTAATCAGATAGATAGCGATACATGCCAGTTCTTCTTCCAATAATAAATTTATCCTGATCCTCTTTTTCCATTGCAAGAAACTTATCAATCGTGGAAAGCATTGCTGCTGTATCATGAGGGAAAGTCCCTTCAACATCTTCAAGCAGATTCATTATGTGATCACTTTGCAAGGTACTGGTGATGCCATTGCAATGCTCTATAAATGTGCGTATCTCCAAAACCTTCTGAACCTCAGATAGTGGTGTCCACTGACCTTTTTGCATCATGTCGTATAGTGGAGTTCCCGGTATGGGAACGGTGCTGCGCAGACGTACAAATGTTGGATTGACCGTGTTAATAACTGCCGCGCTCTGGATGGCATTTTCTTCCATGTATTCTTTGCCACCCAGCCCTGGCATGTAATAGTACGATACATCAAAGCCTGCCTGCATGGCTTTTTGTCCTGCATCGATGAGCTGTGCCTGAGTGGTCCCTTTTTGTACCAGTTGAAGTACGGGGTCAGAACCTGATTCCATCCCGATGTGAAGTCGGGATAGCCCTGCCTGCCGTATGGCTATTAAATCTTCAAGCGACTTTTTACTGACAGTACTGGCACGTGCATAGGTGGTAATGCGTTCAACAGCAGGAAAACGGCTGGTAATATGGTGAAGGATGGTTGTTATATCCCTGGTCGATAGCACCAGTGAATTTGCGTCCTGTAAAAAAACCGAATGTAAGCCATAAGCCATCCAGAATGCAACCTGTTCATAGTAATACAACGGTGTATCATCATTTCCTTTTGCTTTTTGCAATGTTTGCTGTGTGATGGTGTTACCGGCAACTTCACCAATACGCTGTGCAATGGTATAGATGGAATCAATGTCGTTGAGTACATCTTCAATGGCTCTACGAGAAAAGGTTTGTCCTTTATAGGTATGGCAGAACGCACACTTATTCCACGTACAGTTGCGGGTTATGCGGATTAGTATACTGTACGCCTCAGATGGTGGACGAATGGGACCTAATTCGAAAGCATAGGACATAGTTATAACCTCTCAATGATAATTATACCATAAAAATAAATATTTTTAAGTAAAATTAGCTATTCAATTATACCTGCAGTATCCTCCAATACAATAGCTATTGTACACATAGCAAATAAATAGAGGTGGTACTATTTTGCTTGATAATACTGTACTGTACCTCATATATAGTATATCACAACTACTTTCATCTGATGGGGGTATTACATGCAGGGTACAAAATTGGAAACTATTGCTTTAGAGAATGGCATAACGTTATCATGGGATGAGT
>DAOLVF010000187.1:0-3291 GCA_035420565.1 Spirochaetota bacterium
GTTGTCTACTCCAATGAAGATGTTGAGCGTTCTGTATATATGGTAAATCATGCTATCGATACCATCCTTGATATGTGCATTTCACAGGAAGAGCTTACTAAAACAATTGAAGAAAATATCAATACAGTTTTGCAGGGTTCCACTGAAATCACTAACGCTACCAGTGAAGAAAAAGCAGCCATCAGCGAAATTACAGCAACAATAAACCAGCTTCTAACCATAACGAATACTGTATATGAAAATACAAAAATACTATCAGAAACTCTATCAAAGATAACCATGCAAATTGATTCATTGCAATCCATTGCTGAAATTCAATCTAAATAACTATTTATGAAAACTATTTTTATTTAGTACTTCATATAGCAATATCAAAAATATTTTGACTTTTTTATTTTATTGCTATACAGTGTTACTTATATAATGAAAGGAGATTGTTATGTGTGACACCATTGTTGCAACGCAAAAAGCAACTGCTGATGGTAGCGTAATCCTTGCCAAGAACAGCGACCGCGAAGCCAATGAAGCTCAGTTGTTAAAATATATTGCCAGGCGTTCATGGGCCAATGATACAACTGTTCAATGTACCTATGCCACCATACCTCAGGTTAAGGAAACCAATGAAATTTTTATTTCAAAGCCGTTCTGGATGTGGGGTTGCGAGATGGGAGCTAATGCTCATGGATTGGCCATTGGGAATGAAGCGGTATTTACAAAAGAACCATATGAAAAAACAGGATTGCTGGGTATGGATCTTATAAGGCTTTCCCTTGAGCGTTGCAACAATGCCTATGATGCACTGATGCTAACCACTGAACTCATTGAGCAATATGGACAGGGTGGCAATGCAGGCATGGCTCACAAATTGTTTTACCATAATTCTTTTATTTTTGCCGATAGTTCCTGTGCATACGTTCTTGAGACTGCAAATAGGCACTGGGTAGCAATCAAGGTTGACGGTATACGCAGCATTTCAAATGGATTAACTATTGAGGAAGAATTTACCTTTGCATCAAAAGGCATAGAAGACTATGCATTGAAAAAGGGGTATTTAAAAAAAGGTGATACTTTTAATTTTAAGAAATGTTTCAGTGACACATTGTATACCTATTTTTCACGTTGCTCTGACAGACAATCAAGGACTACATCATGTGCCAGTAAAAATAGCGGTACAATTACACCTCAAAGTATGTTTGCATTGCTCAGGGATCATGGGAACGATGATATGCAACTTCCTCCAGATAAAACTTCAATGGGTTCTGTATGTATGCATGCTTCTCTTCTACCAACGCGCCCAAGTCAGTCGGTTGCTGCATTTGTTGCACATCTCAGGGACAATATCCCCGCTTTTTGGGCAACCGGTTCATCAGGAACATGCACCAGTGTCTTTATGCCATTTTATCTGATTGGCAAAGATATCGATTATTTCCCCGCAAAAGAAACAAGTACCTATTCACCCGAAAGTTACTGGTGGATGCATGAAAAAATACACCGCCAGTCAATTTTTAAATGGGATTACTTTCAAAAAACTATCGCACCATCAATAATATCTATTGAAAATGAATTCATCACAAAAGACAATGAGTTGTTTAAAAAGAAGAATACTACCACTCAGAAATATTTTGATTTTTCCAGACTATGCGTTGAAAAAGTTCTAAATATCAATGAACGATGGGAAAAAGAATTAAAAAGCGCTCCCTATTCAAATACAAAATTATCGTTTACATTATTCTGGAATTCGCAAACAAAAAAGGCAATGATCCCAGTATGATGCTATAACATTGGGAATATATATTTTTCAATCAATTCAAAATTCTTTTTAATATTGTTTTTCCCTACTACAATATCCATGTGCCCCGGCAACAGGTATTCGATATCAAGCTCTTTCATCCGCTGTATACTTTCTTTGAGCAATGTGCCATCCCCACCGGGGAAATCAGTTCTTCCTACACTTTCTTTAAATATCAGGTCGCCACAAACAAGCACCTTCTTAGAAGCCCAGTATAAACACATTGAACCTGGCGAATGTCCCGGTGTCTTATAAACCTGCAATACCTCATTGCCTATCTTCCACTCCCCCTCTTCCAGCACAATATCAAATGTAAATTGTGGAAACTGCATCCCGAACATTGCAAAGAATTGAGGACCAACCTCATGTAAAAACGCTATTTCATCCTTATGCATAACAACCTGGGGGCCCTTTCCCATGAACATCGCACATCCTTCAAAGTGATCCGGATGTGAATGCGTAGCTATAACATAATCAATTGCTTTCGTATCAATACCGTCCTTCTGCATATCGGTAAAATGCATATCAACATATTTTGCCAGCCCGGGGTCAATCAGCATATTAAGAGGTTCGCCTAGATAAAATGTATTGCAGTTATTTTCAAAAACACCACGCCATATATATCCAAATATACCATCACATATTTTCATATTCTACTCCTGAATCTGTGAAAAATCAATGAAAGCTGTAAACAATGTAAGTATTGACTGTAACATTCCCAGCCTATTATCGCGGACAACAGGATTACTGTCCATAACCATAACCTTATCAAAATAGGTATCAATAGCCTCTTTGCCTTCTATGAGGAGCAAAAATAGGTCTTTGTACTTATTGTGTGCTATGTATTCCTGAATGCTATCCTCTTTTTCTTTAAAAAACGTATATAAATTCTTTTCTTCTTCAATGACAAGCGCATCAGGATTAAATGAAAATGTGTATCCAGGGTTCTTTTTTAAAAATGCATTGACAATATTAAACATACGTTTAAATGCTATGAGAAGATCCCCAAACCGTTTATCCCTTCTGAATTCATGTATGCTCTGTGCTCTCAGATATAGCTCATAGTAATCATAACATCCTACTGCCAAACATGCATTGACCTCATCAAAGGCAAAACCCTTTTCATATAAAAATGTTTTTGCCCTCCCATTAATAAAATCAAGAATCGCATCAACCAATTGGGCACCATTATTATACTGTGTGGCTATTATTTTACAAACATTTGCAAGATCCAGATGGATAGCATTCCCAACAAGCATATCAACAATTGCTGCTGACTGACGTCGCAGTGCATAAGGATCTGCAGAGCCTTTTGGTATATTACCAACGGAAAATGAACCAAAAATATTATCAATTTTTTCAGCTAACGATACAACAATACTCACAATACTTGAAGGTAGTATATCACCCTGAAATCGTGGCCGGTATTGGAAATCAATAGCATCGGCAACCTCACTATCCTCGCCATCAAGAAGCGCATAAATTTTACCAATTTGCCCCTG
>DAOLVF010000188.1:0-3248 GCA_035420565.1 Spirochaetota bacterium
TAAAAGAATACCGCATCAGCGAGCGCGATGTTGAAGAGTCGTTAACAATAAAAGGGTTCATCAATAAACTGTGGGCAAAGAAGGAATCGGCAATGGTTCCTCAGACAATATTCTGGGATGGTACCGATAACAACAACCAGGTTGTTCCTGATGGCGATTATGTATATGCATTTTTAGCATGGGATGAGCGGGATAACATATCACCGGATATCACCGGTGTTGTGACCGTTGATACAACAACCCCCGAAATTGAGGTAACCGTAGAGGATAGATTTTTCTCGCCCAATAATGATGGGCGCAAAGATACTTTAAAAATTAATCAATTGGTCAAGACACAATCACATGACGAGTGGCAGGCTGTATTTGTTGATACTGCAGGGAAAGCTGTAAAAAAATATGCATGGCGTGGGAATGAAGTGCCAAAGGGTGTGGTGTGGGATGGGAAAGATGATAGTGGCAATGATGTTCCTGAAGGGTTATATACCTATCAGATTCAATGTACCGATTATGCTGGCAATAAGGCGTTTGCAACAATACGCGAAATCAGCCTTACCCGTCAGTATCAAACGGTTGATATTGTTGCATCGTTAGAATACTTTTCGCATCGGCTTCACAGCTCCATACTGTTTACTCCAGCGGTTTCTGACACAAAAGATCTTGTTTCATGGCAGTTTACTATAACCAGTGAAAAGGATAAGGTGGTTTATCAAACTAAGGGGCAAACAGTACCAAAAACTATTAGCTGGGATGGTAAATCAGAAAAGGGTGACAGGCTTTCAGATGGTACTTACACCTATACCTTCAGTGCCGAGTATTTAAGCGGCAATAATCCGCGATCGTTTGCAAAGTCATTTATTGTTGATAGCACACCTCCTGATGTTGAGCTATCGTATACGCCAAAGCTATTCTCACCCGATGGCGATGGTGAAGATGATATCCTTACCATTAATCCGTCTATAAAGGACAATGCAGGCATTAAACGCTGGGATATTACTATCTATGCGCCTGCAGGGTATGTTTTCAAAACATTTAAGGGGTCAGAGCCTCCTGCTGAGATCAAATGGGATGGCATAGGTGCCGGCAATGAACTGGTGGAATCCGCTGCGGATTATTTTATAGAACTATCTGCCACAGATATAACTGGCAATACAGCAAAAACAAAACGGATTAAGCTTCCTATTGATGTTCTGGTGATGGTGACAGAGCGTGGACTAAAAATACGTATCAGCAATATTGAATTTGCCTTTGACAGTGCAAAGCTAACCGGCAAAGCGTTTCCCATTTTAAACAGGGTTGTGGAGATATTACATAAATATGAAAAATACAATGTTGTGATTGAAGGGCATACTGATGACATCGGCGAGGAGCAGTATAATCTAAAGCTGTCCGAGGACAGGGCAAAATCGGTTATGGATTATCTTATCAGCAAAGGGATTGATAAGAAGCGATTGACCTCACGCGGTATGGGCGAAACATCACCATTTTTGCCCAACACCAGCATTGAAAACAGACGGCGTAATCGCAGGGTTGAATTTTTGTTGCTGAAGCCTGATACTATGGTTCAGGAACAATGATACAATGGCAAGGTTGATAGTTTTTTCGGATATTGACGGGACTATACTGGATTTAAAAAGGTATTCTTTTGAAAAATCGTTGCGGGCAATACAAAGGCTTGTTGGCATGGATATCCCTCTTGTTCTGGTATCCAGCAAAACGCATTCTGAAATAATGAAGCTGTGCGGTGCACTGGGTTTAGGCAATCCCTTTGTTTTTGAAAACGGTGCGGGTATTGGTTTTGCTGATGGCGGCTATACATTGCTGGGGAAAGATGTACAGGAACTATCGAACCATAAAACCATGATACGTGCTATGGTAAATAATTGTATATGGGCTGACGATATCCCGGTTCATGAACTGTCGCTCTATACAGGGCTATCACATGAGGATGTTGCCCTGATGCTCCAGCGGAAGGCATCTTTGTTGTTTATGGCAGAGCAATTGCCAACAACCATTGCGGATATCAATACCAGTATTGGTGATTATGGCATTGCCATTACAACAGGAGGAAAATTTTTTACGGTGCAGGATAGTCAGGTTAATAAGGGCAGGGCAGTACAGTACATCAAAGACCTTTTTCAAAAGAGATATAATGATATGTATACCATTGGGATAGGCGATGGCTATAACGATATCGATATGTTCAATGCTGTTGATGAGGCATATTTTGTTGGCGATGATACGCTATTCAGCAGCATCAAAGGACAGTGCAATAAGGTTATAATGACACAGCGAAAAGGTCCCGATGGGTTTTCTGATATCATAAATATGATAACGCAACCTAATCGCTGACCTGAACATGCTGCTCTACATAGCTATCAAATTCTTCACGTGTCATTTTGTCCTTGTACAACTGCCACATCACTTCTTTTAATTCGTCTAATGTTTCAAACTTAGCGCCGTCAAGTTTATAATGTGCCATACGTCATGTCCCTGCCAACAAAAATTATTCTGATTTATCCTGATTGAGCAGAATTAGTTCTTTACAATCACGGTGTCACTATAAAATTTAGCACAAAAAGTAATATAAAAAAATATTTGAAATATTCTTGATAGCTTTTTATTGTATAATGGGATTAAAGAATGAAACGATATATAACAATAAATATTTTACTATTATTATTTCTATGTGCGACAGTTACCGGTGGAATATGTCAAACATTATATATTGATGACACCTTCACGTTTTCTGAAGCAGGATTACACCTTAACTATTTAACCGGGGTTGATCCTGCCACAGGAATCGATGAAATTGTTAAGCGGTACAACAACCATGAATTTAAACCATCAACAACATTACGCCCCTCGTTTGGCTATTCAACACAGTGTTTATGGCTTAGCCTGACAGTAACCAATACCACATCGCTGCCTGTGCAGTGGTTGCTGGAGTATGATTATCCGCTTATCGATGCCGTTACACTTTACATTCCCCATGACCATTCATTTACTGCAATACAGACAGGCGATAAACTGTCATTTTCATACAGGCAATTTCCCTACCGTACCTTTGTATTCCCGATAGTACAAAAGCCGGGTGCAACCACCTATTTTATGCGGGTGCAGTCACAGGGTTCACTGGTAGTGGCTTTAAAAGCGTGGACTCTCCCTGCGTTTGAAAAAATGCTGAATAAAACGTTACCTTTTATCTGGATGCACTATGGTTTGATGATTGCGCTCTTTTTCTATAACCT
>DAOLVF010000189.1:0-3242 GCA_035420565.1 Spirochaetota bacterium
GTTGCTGCTTTTACCGATTATGCATGCGATTGCATCATAGTGGACATTGGTACTGCCATTACCTTCTGCCAGCTTACACAAGGGGTATTACGGGGAGGAATAATAGCACCAGGCGTAAAGGTAGCAATGAAGGGTTTAGCACAGTCTACCGCTCAATTATTTGAAGTACCTTTTGAAAAACCACCCTATATTATTGCTACTAATACCAGCGATGCCCTCATTTCAGGCTTTTTTTACGGCTGGATAGCGCTTATAGAGGGAATTATAGGCAAAATTCAGTCAACGATGGGCACCTGCATGGTCATTGTAACCGGTGGGATGGCTGAAATACTCTATCCGCACCTTTCAATCTCAGCTATTGTTGACCATTCATTAACCATGCGTGGTATTTTTTATTTGTATAACAGTAACCGCTAAGCGTGTAAACATAAATAAAACAGTCCTACTATATTAATATTCACAAAGTTATCCACACTATCCACATTGACAGCATCTCATGACATTAATTTACTAAATTAATTGGCTTATCGCTGCTACACGATTACTATGTCACATTACTACACTGAAATATCAGTAAATTTTTTGATTGAGCCTTATATAAATGCTGGAAATACGAGGAGTTTCATTGCAATATATTTTTATAAATATTTTTTGTTTTTTTTTAAAAATTTTTTTATGACTATTCTATTGCAAATTAACATAAATTAATTTCTGTTAATTTTTCAATTTTGTGGATAGCGTGACAGATAAACATTGTATTGCCATAATTATTGTTTTGTTGTATTTACACCCGCTGCTGCTCAAGAAAAATAACTCAACGCATATATAGGTTTACTGCCATCCAATACGCAAAATTATGAAAAAATTTATAATTCTACTATAATCAAATAATTTTTGATTGTCACAATTATTTATTATGTCCTATCATGTACACTGAGTGTGCGCTATACCATTACCCTTTACCTCTTTTGAAGGTGAGTGGCGATAATTAGGTTAATCATTCTATTGTTTTAACAAGGAGATTGCTGTACAATGAATAATTACGAGCGTTATACACGCATATTAGCCCGTTCGGTTGACCATATTTTTAAACATTTTCTTTATGACAATGATATCAAAGAGGTCTTTACCAATCAATCAACACCGGATGACCCCAGGGTAACCATCCAGCTTGACGGAACGATGAAAGGTGAGCTCATCATAAATTTTCCCGAACAAACTTTACATCAGTTGACTAAAAATTTTTTTATCAATGCAAAAGGCAATATAAAGAAATACTATCCCGATGTAGCCGGTGAGGTTGCAAACCTCATAGCAGGAACATTTATAAATCAGCTTCAGTTTATAAAGCATAATCTCAAACCATCACCACCTGAATACAACGAAGAACATACCACTTTAAAAACACTCTATGAAAATATAAATCTTTCATTTGAATCACGGTTTGGCGGTTTTGACCTTGACTTTTACTATAAAGATCTATTGCACCAATAATGGCTGTCATAGATTATATCATCATCGTTATATATTTTCTGTTCAGTATTGGCATTGCTTTTCTTTTTTCCCGACGGGCGCGCACTAACACCAGGCAATTCTTCCTTTCCGGTCAAAGCCTTCCATGGTGGATAACCGGTACAGCCATGGTGGCAACAACATTTGCAGCCGATACCCCCCTTGCGGTAACCGAGCTTGTCCACAGCGGAGGTATTGCAGGTAACTGGCTATGGTGGAATATGGTTGCCGCTAATGTTGTTACCGTGTTTTTCTTTGCAAAATTATGGCGACGCTCTGGTGTTTTAACCGATATTGAGTTCATTGAGCTGCGCTACAGTGGCAAAGAAGCATCATTTTTACGAGGATTCAAGGCATTATATCTGGGACTTTTTGCCAACTGTATCATTATGGGCTGGGTAAACGTTGCTCTGGCACAGATTTTAGCACATCTTTTTAACATAAACCATTCATACGTACTGTTCATTGTCATTGCAACAATGCTCTTTGTGGGACTCTATTCTGCAATAGGCGGCTTATGGGCTGTTGCTGTTACGGATTTTGTTCAGTTCATTATTGCTATGGGTGGATGTATTGTGCTTGCAGTGGTTGTCATTGATCATCCGCATATACAGGGCATCGATGGTTTAATTCAGTCCATACCCCAAAATGCTCTTTTATTTTTCCCCTCTGGCGATAGTTCCTCCCTGCCGCTCTCTGCCTTTTTGTTGTTTATTGGTGTTCAGTGGTGGGCATCGTGGTATCCGGGGTCAGAGCCAGGCGGTGGCGGCTATGTTGCACAGCGTATGATGTCTTCTAAGGATGAAACACACTCATTAAAAGCAACACTGTGGTTTACCATAGCACATTTTGCCTTACGACCATGGCCATGGATAATCGTTGCCCTTGCAACCATGGTGCTGTATCCCACTATCCCCGCTGACCAATCCAAAGCCACCTATGTTTTTGCAATACGCGATTATCTGCCTGCCGGCTTAAAGGGTATGCTTGTTGCAGCATTCTTAGCGGCATACATGTCAACCATTGCCACCCATTTAAACTGGGGAAGCTCGTACCTTGTGAATGATCTGTACCGACGATTTATAGTAACGGGAAAAAGTGAAAAGCACTATGTTTACAGCGCACAGGTGTGCACCACATTGCTGGCAGTTATTGCAAGCCTGTTAATCTTTGTTATCGATTCAATATCCGGAGCATGGACATTCATTATTGAATGCGGTGCAGGCATAGGGCCGGTGCTCATGTTGCGCTGGTACTGGTGGCGTATCAATGCATGGTCGGAGATTATAGCCATGATAGCACCCATCCCCGCGGTTATTATATCGCGGCTGGTACTGCATATTGCCTTACCCTATAATCTGCTCATCATCGTTCCATGGACCACAATCTGCTGGGTGATGGCAACCCTTGTAACCCAACCTGTCAAACATGAAACGCTGACAGCATTTTATCACAAGGTACAGCCTGAATTTGGGTTTGAGCCCATACGCAAAGCGCTCCATTATCCTCCGGGTAACTATCAAACATGTATGATACTTTTATTCCAGACCACACTTGGCATCATAGCCACCTACTCGCTGCTCTTTGGCATAGGGGCAGTGTTGCTGCACAAAACAGGAGCATACCTCTATCTCATTGCATTTGTCGTCAGCTTTATGCTGGTCATCTATTCTTTTCGCATGACAAAAAAATAATAACATCATTATGTGCGATAGTTACTGTATAGTGTA
>DAOLVF010000190.1:0-3218 GCA_035420565.1 Spirochaetota bacterium
CTTGATATTCAGAATTTGCAGACATTTGATCTTGCAGAATATGTCTGGGAAGCAATGGAAAAATAATGTAAAAAAAATAGTAATACATTACAATTATGAAAAAGCATCGCCAATTTGACGATGCTTTTTTATTTTAATCAATTTAATCTATTTTATGAAAAGATTGTGGATATTGGTAGGTCAAATCGACATACACCTGTTTCCCGGCATCCCATATATCTTTATGTTTTTGCTGTACATCACCAATCTCTTTGGCTGGGACACCACCATATATTTTATAAGCAGGTATTCTTTGTTTATTGACAACCAGCGCATGTTCAGCAACTATCGCCCATTCTCCTACCTCTGCATTATCACTTACGGTTGCATGCATGCCTATTACTGCATTATCCATGATAGTAGCACCATGAATCATAACCATGTGGCCAACGGTTACGCGTCTTCCTATTGTAACCAATTGCATGGGGCGTGCATGAATCATACACAATTCTTCAATAGCAGATTCATCGCCTATAATAATAGTACCGTAATCTCCACGGATAATTGCTCCAAATCCAATATAGCATCGGCTACCAATCCTGACATCACCAATTATCTGCGCAGATGGAGCTATCCATGTTCCTTCACCAATAACTGGCTTCCGATCATTAATCTCATAGAGTGGCATGCTACCCTCCCTTATTTATTGTCCTGATATAACTACCGGTACAGGAATAAAAGTAAATATAAAAATTATTATGCATAAATAACCCATTATTTTCTCTGCTGCTGTTAATGGCTTCCCATCAGGGATATAGGGATGACCTATCATAAGCAAACTTACAGTTAAAATTATCCAGACTACCCATCCCACCCATAAAAAAGTAAGAATACATATAATACCAAAGAATAGCCAGCCAGCATAGCGTTGCTTTTCCCCAAATAGTGCGTATAAAACATGACTGCCGTCCAGTTGTCCAATGGGCATAAGATTTAAGCTTGTTACCAGAAAGCCTATCCAGCCAGCCCATGCCAGCGGAGAAAAATATACATCATAACCCTGTGGGATATTGCCCAGTATCATTTTTACTAAAAAAACAAACAGAAGTGAATCACCGAATATAGGTACGAAACTATCACCAGATGGTTTCGGAAGAGGTTGTACACTTGATTGCATAAGTCCTACAATCACCAGTATACAGCTTATAATAAACCCTGCTATGGGTCCCATGGCTCCAATGTATAATAAAACACGTTTATCAGGAATGGGCGACTTTATGCGTATTATGGCACCCATGGTACCTATCAATGATGGAAACGGTATAAAATAGGGGGGTGTTGCAATAACTCCAAAATAGCGCGCAGTGATATAATGCCCCATTTCATGGGCAAAAAGGATAGCGAGCAATGATAATGAAAATGGTAAACCATTGATGATAATTTCAAGTATGGAACCACCGGCATTTGAACCAGCAATTGATGTTGTTATAAATGTCGCTATGAAGAGCAAAATTATGGTAATCCATTTTGGTTTATAATCAGCATCATATTGTGGTACAACTACTCGTTGCTCCATGTTAAGCGCTTCAAAATAGCGCTTGAGTATTATCTTTACTTTTGAATACAATGTTATGGTATTGTCCATGGTATTATTCTATTATTATCAGAGCATCCACAACTACAGGCTTATTCCCACTTATAATCACAGGGTTACAATCTATCTCGGCTATCTCTGGATGTAATACCGGTAGCATACTTACTGTAACAATCAATTGTGCCAGTGTATCCCTATCCACTTCATCCATATTTCTAAATTTTCCCAATAATGTCTTTGCTTTTATATCATTAAACATTTCATAAGCATCGCGTTTTGCTAAAGGAGCAATTCTGAACGTAGCATCCTGTACTACTTCAGTATATATGCCTCCTAGACCAAAAAGGACTGATTGAGCAAACCCTTTATTATTAACCGCACCAACCATAAATTCCCGTTTCCCTTCAACCATGGGGTATGCCAGCACCGGGATAGCATAACCAGCACGACTTTGAATGGTTTGAAATGCCTGCTTTGCTTCAATACTGTCCTTTATAGGTAACATAACAAGTCCCTTTTCTGTTTTATGCATAATATTGGGGTGACATGCTTTCATCACTATAGGATAGCTCATGGATGTAACAATACCATCTAATTGCTTTTCATTTTCAATCAGCCTTTCATCAGGGATTGGAATACCATACAAGGACAACAATCGTTTAGCCATATATTCATCCAAGGCTTTCTGATTATTCTTCTTAGCACCCTGGATAATTGCTTTTGCCTCAGAGTTGGTTTCTGGTAATGTGATAGGTTCATACGGTAAACGGTTTATAATTTCCTTATAGCGCAATAATGCAGCTAATGCCTTCGCAGCCTTTTCAGGTGCGTCAAACACAAGGACATCATGATCTTGCATGGCTTTTGTAAAATCATCCTGATAGTCATAAAACGATGACATAACCAGAGGGATTCCATATTTTTTGGGGATAGTTCCTGGTGTATGCAGATCACTGGGGAACATATTGATAATATCTTCAGGTTTCTGGATATTTAAAATCTCTCGTATATGAGGGTAAACTGCTTCAACAAATCCTTTTCTATAGGCACCATGTATGCAAAGAGCATCAACCTCACCACTTTGTATTGCCAGTTCCGGGATTTTAATGGTTAATACATCTAAATCCAGATTGAAGGTTATATCAACAGGGTTACCTGCCTGTGCATGAGGTGGTATAAGAGGTTTAATGTTACTCTGTAATCCCTCACTAAATGTTGGAACAATAAATCCTTCTTTCTCACAGCTATTTGCCATTGATGTTGCAGGACCTCCTGAATTGGTAATAATCCCGACGCGATTTCCTTTTAACCCTGGCTGCGTTGCCAGCATATACCCATGAAAATAAAGTTCTTCAATAGAATGAACCCTGATAATACCAGCCTGTTTAAATAATCCTTCATAAAGATAATCCGGTCCGGCCATAGCACCGGTATGACTTGAACCAGCACGAGCTCCAGCCTGAGAACCACCAACATATTGAGCTATAATCGGCTTTTTTGATGTTATTGTTATAGCCACATTCAGAAAACGTTTTATATCACGTATTCCTTCAATATACAATGCAATAGCTTTTGTCTGTTCATCATTAGCAAGGTATTCTAAAACATCAATAATGGATATATCTGCTTCATTGCCAACACTTAC
>DAOLVF010000191.1:0-3208 GCA_035420565.1 Spirochaetota bacterium
ATCATTTCAATACCTCTGACTGCTGCTCTTGCTGCTGCAATGGTGGTGATATATGGAATTTTATATTTTATTGCAGCTTTACGGATATATGAATCATCCACTTCACTTATCCGGCCAAATGGTGTGTTGATTATGAGGTTAATTTCTTTGTTTTTAATCCTGTCAACAACATCCGGTCTTCCCTCGTTGAGTTTAAAAACCATCTGTGTTGGTATACTGTGTTCATCAAGATATTTTGATGTACCTTCAGTTGCAATTATTGTAAATCCCAGTGAATGAAATTTTTTTGCAACTTCAAGAGCGCTTTCACGATCTTTGCGATTTACAGTAATGAGTATATTGCCCTCTAAGGGCAGTCGCCATCCTGCAGCATCCTGTGCTTTAAAATATGCAACGCCAAAGCTATTGGCTATGCCAAGCACCTCCCCGGTAGAACGCATCTCAGGTCCTAAAACAGGGTCAACTTCAGGGAACATATTAAATGGGAAAACTGCTTCTTTAACACCAAAGTGTTTAATCTTCTTTTTAACTGTTAAATCGGGAGATAGCTTGCTGCCAAGCATTAACTTTGTAGCAATTTTTGCCATTGGTATGCCACATACTTTTGAAACAAGTGGTACCGTACGTGATGCCCTTGGATTTGCTTCAAGAATATATACTGTATCATTTACAATAGCATACTGTATATTTAAAAGCCCTATAACGTTAAGCTCAAGTGCAAGCATTTTGGTATATTTTTCAATAGTTTCAATATGTTCTTTTTTTATGTTATCAGGAGGGATAGCACATGCTGAATCTCCGGAATGAACACCTGCAAGCTCAATATGTTCCATCACAGAAGGGACAAAAACATTTTCACCATCACAGATGGCATCAGCTTCACACTCTATAGCATCAACAAGAAAACGGTCTATCAAAATTGGCCTTTCAGGGGTTACTTCTACCGCAGCTTTTACGTATTGTTTAAGCATCTCTTCATCATATATTATTTCCATTGCCCTACCACCCAGTACATATGAAGGGCGTACCATAAGAGGGTATCCTATTTGGTTGGCAATCGACAACGCTTCTTCAAGCGATGATGCCATCCCCGATTCAGGCTGCGGGATGCTTAATTTTGTAATTACTTTTCTAAAACGATCACGGTCTTCTGCTAAATCAATAGAATCGACAGAAGTTCCTAAAATTTTTACCCCTGCTTTGACCAGTTCACCTGCAATATTAAGCGGAGTCTGCCCGCCAAATTGTACAATAACACCTTCGGGTTTTTCTTTTTCATAAATACTCAGTACGTCTTCTACTGTTAGTGGTTCAAAATACAGCTTGTCAGCAGTATCATAATCGGTGGATACCGTTTCGGGATTGCAGTTGATAATGATTGCTTCATATCCAGCTTCTTTTATAGCAAAAGCTGCATGAACGCAACAGTAATCAAATTCAATGCCCTGACCAATTCTGTTAGGTCCTCCTCCAAGCACCATTATCTTTTTACGATGTGATACTGATACTGTATCGGGTGCATTGTATGTGGAATAGTAATAAGCAGCATCTTCTACACCGCTTACCGGTACAGCTTCCCATCGCTCAACAACTCCCAGCGATATTCTTTGTTTGCGGATTGCATCTTCAGGAAGTTCAAGTATTTTTGAAAGGTATCTATCAGAAAATCCCCACTCCTTTGCAGTTTTTAAAAGAGAGTCGGGAAGTGATTTTTTTGCAAATGGAAGCATCTCATTTTCTAAATCAACAAGCTCTTTCATTTGTTGTATAAAATATTCTTTTATTTGTGTGCGTTCTTTTAAAATTGCAATATCGGCACCTTTTCGCAAGGCTTCATACATGATGAAGTGTCGTTCGCTTGATGGTGTACTGAGCAGGCGTATCAGTTCTTCAAGTGGAAGCTTATTAAAATCTTTAGCAAAGCCGGGTCCATGCCGGCCAATCTCTAAAGAACGTATTGCCTTCTGAAAAGCCTCCTTATAATTTTTTCCTATGCTCATGACCTCGCCAACCGAACGCATCTGTGTGCCAAGCTTATCCTCAACACCCTTAAATTTTTCAAAACCCCAGCGGGCAAATTTTACCACTATATAATCACCTGATGGTGTATACTTATCAAGAGTACCATCACGCCAGTAAGGGATTTCATCCAGAGTTAATCCAGCAGCAAGTAGTGATGATACAAATGCAATGGGAAATCCCGTTGCCTTTGATGCCAATGCCGACGAGCGTGAAGTTCTGGGATTAATCTCAATGACAACTATCCTGTCAGTTTTGGGATCATGGGCAAACTGAATATTGGTACCCCCAATGACTTTGATTGCTTCAACAATCCGGTATGCATACTGTTGCAAACGTTTTTGTGTTTCAGAGCTTATGGTAAGCATGGGCGCTGTACAAAATGAATCACCGGTGTGGATACCCATTGGATCAACGTTTTCTATAAAGCAAACCGTTATAATTTGATTTTTTGCATCCCGTACAACCTCTAATTCAAGCTCCTCCCAGCCCGTAACCGATTCCTCAACCAGCACCTGACCAATCATGCTTGCCGATAGTCCTCGTGAAACAATAATCTCAAGATCTTCCATATTATAAACATGACCGCCGCCTGTTCCTCCAAGAGTATAGGCAGGGCGTATAACCAGGGGGAATCCTGATCTTTCAGCTATTTTTTTTGCCTCATCAACGCTGAATGCCGGTTCGCTTGCGGGCATTGCAATCCCAAGCTGTTGCATGGTGTTTTTAAAAGAAATGCGGTCTTCACCGCGTTCTATTGCATCAATATCGACACCAATAATCTGTACTCCATGTTTTTGTAAAACACCAGTTTTATATAAAGAAGAGGACAGATTCAATCCCGTCTGTCCTCCTAAATTTGGCAATAATGCATCAGGCTTTTCTTTTTCAATAATTTTAGAAAGTGAATCTACAGTCAGTGGTTCAATATAGGTAATATCAGCCATCTCGGGGTCGGTCATAATTGTTGCTGGATTGGAATTGACAAGAACTATCGTGTACCCTAATTTTTTTAAAGCTTTGCAGGCTTGCGTTCCTGAATAATCAAACTCGCATGCCTGCCCAATAATAATGGGACCAGAACCAATAATCATTATCTTATGTATATCGCTTCGTTTTGGCACGGTGTTCCTCCGCTCATTTTTAAATAAAAAGCTCCATGGGGAAGAATAATGTCAATAATAAAATA
>DAOLVF010000192.1:0-3183 GCA_035420565.1 Spirochaetota bacterium
CAAAAATATTATTAGGAACAATCAAAAAACCAATCCTTACCAAAGAAGAGGCTAATGAAATCTTAGAATTTGTCAAGCAAGATATGCAAAACTATCCTGATCATCAGCACTATATACTGGATGTATTAACAGTAAAAGAGGTATCCAACCCTGTAATAGGCATTTTAATGAAATCGTTGCAATTCTGGAAGAAAACCCGCGGATATGCACTCCTTGTCATAACGGATGACCTTTTACAAAAAATAATGATAGAACAGCCTGCAATGTTTGATTACTTTGCTGTTTTCCCAACAATGAACGAGGCAATAGCATTTATAAAAAAATCTTAGCGCTACAGCTCTTTAACCAGCTTTCTGTCTATTGCTACATTTTCCATGCCCGGGTAATCCACTATAGCAGCTTCGGCAGTTTGCTTTTTAAATCGCATAACATTCAACATAAATATGTCTAATTTATTCAGTGTTGTAGGAGGCAATGCATTGCCATCAATCTCCACTGACATCATAGGATATCCTTTTGTACGTGCCCATGGAGCAAGTATGCCTTCAATGACCCTTCCTATCAAACATGCAAATGGTGAAATATTAACAATA
This sequence comes from Spirochaetota bacterium, assembly GCA_035420565.1. Lineage (GTDB taxonomy): Bacteria > Spirochaetota > UBA4802 > UBA4802 > UB4802 > UBA4802. The sequence goes on from DAOLVF010000192.1 coordinate 594, forward strand.
CCTGAGTAGCCATCCTCCATCGCGCTTGCAGCCACACCGCTTGAAATAGTAATCTCTGACTGCAACTCAAGATTAACAAAATGCTGTTGCGACATCTCCATAATGCGATGCATATCATGAGGTGTTTCAGGAATCAGGTTGGTAGGCATTAAAGCTTTTTTTATCTTATTTTCAACACTGTGTTTGTACCACTGCTCAATGTAAAACAATAGCAATTTCTTTGCTTCAGGTATAAATAGTTTTTTATACCACGGCGCGGCCTTGATTGCTTTTTTATACTCATATTCCCGGATAAAATCACAATAGTAAATCCATTCGCTGACGCCCGAAACTTTTGCAATGATACCTTTTGTGCTGAAATGCTTAATCAACTCATCAACAGCAAAGTCATCTCGCCGAACATAAATTTCCCCAACAACCAGTACCATGGGACATTGTTCGATAGTTCTCTTTAAAGGTATTTGTTTTATGGCAGCAGCAATCCTTTGTAAAGCAGGTATAACTTTTGCCACATCCTTCTCTGCTATCGATATCAATTCCTGCCATAACTGGTCGTACAATGCCAGTGCACTTAGCGGATCTTCAGCGCATGCTCTTAGCGAAGTTTCAATGTCTTTCATGTAGTCGCTTATAGCAACACCCCACCATGCATGCTTTGAAAAATGTGATCCAAGCTCATTATATGAATTTGAAGAATCCAATGTAATAACACACACGTTTTCCAATCGTAAATCCTTAAAAAGATTTTGATAAAAAACAAAATATTGACCCGTACGACATGGGCCCTGTGTGGTAGGAACAAACAAAAGATATATTTCATCTTTCCGGTAGTGCGTGGAGGAAAAAAAGTTCAATGCACTGCCCAGAACCAGATGCGATGGTAAGCATTCTTTGCCTGAAACAAACTGCCGTGCTACCTGCAATGTTCTGTTATTGGGCACAGGCATTGCTATTGCATTGATACCGGTTGAACGCAGCGATGCAGCAAGAAGCTCAACCCCCAATCGCCCCATGTTGGATAAAAGGACCTTAACCTTGGGATTGTTGCGTACAGGTATTTTGCTGCCGGTATAACTATTCCTTACAAAAAGACCATCATCCTCAATAATGAAACGCAATCCATTGTCATAGCGCTCCAACTGCTTATCAATACCTTTTTGCCGGTAACCATCGACAATATCAAGGAATGCTTCTACACGCGTATCAACGCCGGCATCAGCAGTATGCGAATCTAATTCCAAAATGAGAAATGGCTTTGTCCCCATTATCCATTTTACATAGTGCAGCATGAATGAATCGGGCGCACATGAAAAGTTTGAAATAAAGGTTACATAGATATTGTCCTCATTGGCAAGCTTTACACCGGCTTTCATATCCAGTTGTCCATAAAACCAGTACATATTGGGGAATATGGGCTCGTCATCAAAGGGGATGATATCAAAGGGGATAACAGTATAACCAATGCTCGTAAATTTTTTAGGTATTCCCATGTTGGCATCTTTTGTAAACGCATTATACGGCCTTCCCAGCAGCGCTATCGCAGGTTTTGACAACCTCTTTGAAAACTCAAGCGCCTCTTTCCCTAATTTTTGAGCTTTTACAAAATATTCTTTTTGCTTATCCAGAGCAACATGATAGGCACTCATCCCCTGCTCAGCAGAAAATCCCAGTGTCACGGCAACATCAACAAAGGATTGTTCTGTCATTGCATCTGAAAGCTTAAGGCTTATAACCGGTGAAAGAATTTTTTCTTCTGGCAATTCATCAAACGCCTTTTCCATATAGTAGGGCAATCCCTGCGTGATTGGACAAAATGTTGCCCGTGCATCATCAGCAAAACTTTTCATCTCTTTCATGTGAGGCAGAAAAATATAATCAACACCTTTATCAAGGATATTTTTTACAGCGCCATGTGCTATTTCAGCCGGAAAGCAATATGCACTTTCAGCTTTAGCTTTCCCTTCATCTGAAATTTCATCAGAAGTAACTATCGCCACACCTAATTGGGAAAAGAACCATGCATAGAGGGGCCACAACGTGTAGGTTGAAAAGCAAAGAGGAATACCAACGCTCATGGTGGAATTGCCTGCCAATGGCTGGGGTGCGCATTCCTTAAATAACAGTTCATTCCGTTTTTCAATAAAGTCAACAACCTCATCATCATTGATGATACGCTTTTTGCGCATATTGGCATATTTATTGCACCGTCCGCCAAACATATATTTGTTGCCATTGACTTTTAGCACCCGTATTGGGCAGTAGTTGTCACATGATTTACAGGTAAATTCGCGTTCATAAATAATTTCAGTTTGCACTATTGCATCAAGCGAATATAACTTCTTTTGCAATAATCCACTCTGCAGCTTTTGCAACGCAACAATAGCAACACCAAAACACCCCATTAGTTCCGGATCAGGCGGCACAGTTATATTTTTTTGTAACAGCATGGCAAATGCAAGCGGTACCGCTTTGTTCTTTGCCACTCCACCCTGTAACACAATGGCATTACCGATAGTTCTGTTGCCAACAACCCTATTGAGATAATTTGCAACAATTGATGTAACCAATCCAGCGGTGATATCCTCCTTGC
>DAOLVF010000193.1:0-3172 GCA_035420565.1 Spirochaetota bacterium
ATTAATCCCGGCAGTTGCTCCTATGAGCCTGTGTATTTGCGATGTATTAAATCCTGAAAGAGATTTGTTTATTCCGTCTACTCCATTGGTGGAGCCGAAGGTATTTTCCTGTTCATATGAATAAAGGTTATCGCCTAATGACGGGATATAACCGGCATAAAAGCTAATAGCCTGGTTAAATGGCGAAGCATATACAGCAATGGGTGCGAGAGCTATCGCCGCCATAAAAAGTATTTTCCGTAATTTATAATACATAGTACATTACACCTAACATGATTCTGTGACCGCCATAATTGATAAAAAGATCTTCATAGCCGTTTGGGTTCAATGTTCCTGTTGTTGTTATTACTGGATCTGATTGAGCGTCTATATACATCCATTCCATGTACAGTGAGGTGGAGCTTGTTATATGGAGCTGTATACCAGCTAAAAATCCAGTACCAAGACAGGTTGCATCGATATCTTTAGATGAACCATCAGAAAGCCTTACGTTGCCGGTGCCGTAAAAATACGAAATGCCACCCCCTAAATAAAATACACCTTTATCAAGCAGTGGGAATTGCAAGCCCGCATACAACGGAATCATAGCATATTTTACATTATAGGATTTAACGCCAACGGTAGCCTCATCTTCAAGAACCTTACCTTTATTGAGGGTAAATGATGTATCCGCACCGGTGCGGATAAAAAAGTAAGGTATTGACAGCCTTACTGCAATTCCAAAAAGAATACTGTTTTGAGGGTCGGTCTTTGCATCAGGATAAAAGGTGGTTATATCACCAACGTCATGTTGTGCACCAACATGAATACCTATGCCGGCATAACGTTGTGCATAACCGGTAACAATACCTGTATGGAGTACTATTACCAGGGTTGTAAGGATAATAGCTTTTTTAACCATTAGGAACCTTCTTAATAGATTACATCGACGATAATTGAGAAAATCAAAAGTAAAAAAGTCAATACTATAATTATTAAGGGTTTACACGGTTACATATTCTTGAAAAGGTCAGCAGCTTTATTTTTGCTGGATAGCCTTTCATAATCATCATAATCCACAAAGATAAGGTGTGGTAATTTCTTTTTAAGGCGCATAACAACCTCAGCGCTTTTACCACCACGGGCATCTTTTGATGTTACATATTTAAATTCTCTGTTACATGTTGGACATGTATGCAAATCCTGCAGTTTAAGCCCTGGTGTTTTACAACCGGGGCAAAATCCAAAAAGGTCATCAGCCATTAACAGGTGCTGTTGAATGTCCTTCATATCGGCTTCCTGCCATATCCGTAATAAGTCCATAGCATATATCCTTAACAATTTTTTTCAATTTCAATGGTACGATAGTTATTGTGAAAATGCAAATATTTTTTACATTATTCTGTTGTTAAAAAATCTTTTAGTTTCATCTTCTTAACACGTAAAGGCTTTTCCTGCATTACCACTACAACATTTTCTTCATTATTAAAAAATTGTGATGTGTAATTAATGTTTTTTTTACATTCTTCATTGACAATAAAACCAATAGACTTTGCTTTAATGGAAGCTTCTTCCATTTTTGGAAATGTGATATCACTGCCCAATTTGAAATTTGCATCCCAGAAAATGTGAGTGAAAATTTTAAAAGTTTTATAATCGCCCTGCTGTACTCTTTTATAACAGTAGAGATAATCCTTTTCAGTAACCTTTGCTTTCTGGCATGCTTCCTGCAATGAATATCCCTGGTTCAGAAAAAACATAACTGCCTCTACCGGTTTTTTCCATCTGTCGGCAACAACCTTTTCCTGAATGATGGGTATTCCGTGTGCATACGCATCGTTTAGCAATTGGTAATAACGGAATGTTTCAACAAACGGATGCTCACGCAAAAAGTTTGAACGGGCTGCCTGAGGGAAGTGCGGCAAAACGATAATGGTTGCAATTGTGCTCACTACAGACAATACTACTGTAATCCATGCATACATTGCAACCGACGATTGCGCGGCAGGTGATATATGATGGCTGGTAGTGGATGACATGCGCAAAGAATTTTTAACAGTAACTATCGCATACGCCAGTATAAAACACATGAATGGTGCAGCGGGAACAAGATGTCGTGGATTAAACGACATTGCAGGGACCACCGGCACGATGCTCTTTACTGCAAATGTTAACAGAATAAAGAATACAAGCGGTATAATGATGAGCGACTGAATGGTAACATCCGGTTTTAATTTTTTCATACGAATGATGAGATAGCATGTGCTTAGTATGTATGCATAAAAATATAACTTTTCAAATACATTGAGTTGAGCATATCGTGACAATAAGCTCCACACGGAGGGTAGTGCCATGAGGTTGCCACTGCTTAAATGCGAACCAGCTACAATTTGTGCTCTGCCTAATGGCATCCCTGCTAAATAATAGTAAAGGGCGGTTTCGCATAAAAAAAGAACAAACAGCACAAAACCAAAAAATAGCACATGATTAATTTTCCTTTTCATCATCCATATACAGATGGCAAAACCTGGAATAAAGAATAATGCTGTTTCTTTGGTGAGGTATGCCATAAACATGAAAAACGCAGATACCAGAAGATACCAGTATTGGTGTTTGCTGGAATCATGAAACTTAACAATGAACCATGCGCTTATCAGGATGTATGCTGCTAAAAATCCATCCGGTTTAAGTTGCACTGCATGGCTGAACATCTTGGGATACAATATCAGCAGTATGGAACTAAGAAATGCTATATTGATTCCACATGCTCGTACTGCAATTTTATATAAAAAAACTATCTGAAGAATATAAAACAAGAGTGGCATAATATAATACACAATGGGGTGAGTGCCAAAAATGCACTGACTTAACGTTACCGGCAGTATCATGCCAAAGCGCACAGTATGGTGATTAAGAATATATGGCAGTCCATAGTAAAGCCGTTTGGCAGCAAACCAGTAGCTTGCGGCGTCGCCGCCTGTTTCAATGTTGGTGATGGTAAGAAACCTGAATAAAAGCCCAAAGAAGAGTATCAGCAAAAGTATGATGTTTTCTTTGTTAAAAAAAGACGAGAACCATGTGATACTGGCATGTGCAGTAATTTTTTTCATGCTTATTTTTTCCTTATGCAAAAGATTGTACAATCATTATTTCATTATTCATAACCATTATCTGAATAAACATCAATTTCATG
>DAOLVF010000194.1:0-1438 GCA_035420565.1 Spirochaetota bacterium
TTTTCGGCTAAAAGCTTTTTGTTTGCTGTTACAACATTTTTACCCGCCTTCAGTGCTGAAACAATAATAGATTTAGCAGGTTCTGTTCCACCAATAAGCTCTATCACCGTATCAATGCTGGTGTCATATATGATGTCTTCCCATTTGTCGGTAACCGGGATGGCAACCATAGAAGCAATGTTGCGCACATCACATATCTTTACCAGCTCAATATCTATTCCTGTTTTTTTTAAAATATCGCCCCGATGTTTTTCTAAAAGATGATAAACACCACTTCCCACAGTACCAAAACCAATAAGCCCGCATCGCACCTTCATAGCCTTTCCTCATTTTTTATAGATGATAGTCATTCATAATCCGGCAACAGTTTAATTGTCAACTTTATTTATAGGTATTGACTTATGCAGCATATATGTTGACAGGTTTTTGACAGCCGATTTTTGTCTGCCCATAATAGTTAACAATATCTGGCGATAGTCATTCTAAACAAAGTGTCTGTCATTCAAAGCAAAGCGAAGAATCATGGTGCTGCACTCAAACGTATAAAACGGCATCCATGCAGTTTATATTAATTTTTTACTTTATAAGAATATGCCATTATACTATAATAGTACCATGGGTGAAAAAATTACAATTATCAACCTCCACAAATCATTTGGACAACAGGTTGTTTTTTCCGGGCTTCATCTTTCGGTCTATGCGGGTGAGATACTGTGTATTATAGGCAAAAGCGGTTCGGGAAAATCAGTACTGCTAAAGCATTGTATTGGCATTTTAAAACCTGATAGCGGCAGCATACTTGTTGATGGTCAAAAAATTTCCAATGATGATAGCGATGCATCTATTATAAAGAAATTTGGGGTTCTTTTCCAGGGCGGTGCGCTGTTTGACTCAATGAATGTATATGACAATATTGCCTTTCCCTTACGCAGGCAGGGAGCAAGCGAGGAGATAATCGCACAAAAAATCCCTGAATTGCTTGCCCATGTTGGGCTAAAGGGAATTGAGGCAAGGATGCCTTCAGAGCTTTCCGGCGGCATCCAGAAAAGGGTGGCGCTTGCAAGAGCTATCGCCAAAAATCCTGAAATTATGCTGTACGACGAACCAACCACCGGCGTGGATCCCATAAACTCAGGTTCGCTGTACAGGCTGATAGCATACATGCGAAAGATATTCCATGTTACTTCGGTGATAGTTACCCATGATATGAGGCTTGCCTTTACCATTGCCGACCGCATTGCAATGCTTCATGATGGCACAATCATTGTTGAGGGAACGCCACAGCAAATAAAGGAATGTCAGGATGCAGTTGTACAACAGTTTGTTTCAGGAAAAGCAAAAGTATAAATTATCCATTAATTTTATTTTTAATCCTGCTTTTATATTCACCAATCTCGTTTTTCAGGATTTCAAGGTCCTTCATCCTGTCGTCAATTCT
>DAOLVF010000194.1:1538-3150 GCA_035420565.1 Spirochaetota bacterium
CAGCTAAAACCTGCTCGCCATACTTTTCATCAGGAATACCTACAACCTGTACATCCTGAATATTTTGATTCGTCAACAAAAATTCTTCAATTTCACGCGGATAGATATTTTCACCACCGCGGATAATCATATCCTTTATTCGTCCGGTAACCTTAAAATAGCCGTTTTCATCAACCGAACCTAAATCGCCAGTATGCAACCAGCCGTCTTTGTCAATTGCATTTGCAGTAGCTTCTGGCATCTTATAGTATCCCTTCATTACACAGGCACTGCGTGTAACAATCTCGCCCTGAATGTTGGGTGGCAAATCTTCACCTGTTTCAGGATCAACGATTTTACCTTCTATATCCGGTAGCAGTCTGCCAATAGTTGACACACGCAGACTCACCGGGTCATCACGGCGTGTCATCGTCATAACAGGCGAGGATTCGGTTTGCCCAAATGCAATGACAATATCCGGACAATGCATGCGTGTTCTAACCTGATTCATAGTTTCAACAGGACACGGAGCGCCTGCCATTATACCAGTTCGCAGTGATGACATGTCATAGCTGTCAAAATCGGGATGGTTAAGCATTGCAATGAACATTGTGGGAACACCATTTATGGCTGTACACTTTTCACTGGCAACAGCCTGCAACGATTTCAGCGGATCAAAACTTTCCATAACAACCATCGCAGCACCATGGGTCACACAGTTTAATGTACTCATAACGCATCCAAAACAGTGGAACAGCGGGACATGAATGAGCAGCTTATCATGGGGTGATGTCCCCATAACATCACCAACCATTAGCCCATTATTGACTATGTTATAATGAGTTAACATAACACCCTTTGGAAAACCTGTTGTACCGGATGTGTACTGCATATTGATAACATCATCAACATCGCACTCGCTGATTCGTTTGTCCAGTGCCGCATCACTTATAGCATTCCCCATCATTACCATGTCATGAAAGGTAAACATTCCGGGAGTAGCATCGCGCTTTCCAATATAAACAATATTTTTAAGCATCGGCAGTTTTGGCTCATTTATCATACCGGGTTGAGCACAATCTAAATTAGGGATTAATTCCCGTACAATCTGATGGTAATTGCTATCTCTGTATCCTTCAATCATAAACAGCGTTGTTGAATCTGATTGTTTTAACTGGTATTCCAGTTCATGCGACTTATAACTGGTATTCACCGTCACCAGCACACCGCCAATCATACCCAGTGAAAACTGCAAATATACCCATTCAGGTACATTGGTTGCCCATACCGAAACATGATCACCTTTTTTTACACCCAATGCAATTAATCCTCTGGCAACCTCCCTGCATTTGTGATAAAACTGCTTATACGTCAGCCTTACCCCAAATTCAGGACATACCAATGCCTCATGATCTGGATATTTTTCCACAGTATCATAAAGCGCCTTCCCTATCGTTAATCTCTTAAAAGCCATACCAACCTCTCCTTTTTTAAAATATATATAGCTTATAATAATACAACAAAATAATTTTTATAAGACCAGTTTACGTAAACTGTTATATGACTGCATGGTATGTCAACATAATTACATAATTTTTTATCAATTTTTGAAATTTACAAAACAGCAGACACT
>DAOLVF010000195.1:0-3146 GCA_035420565.1 Spirochaetota bacterium
GTGTTGCATATCAGTATGTCAAGGATGTATGCCCCGATGCATCAATATTAAAGATCGGTGTTGCATGGCCATTACCCGATGCAAAAATACATGAATTTTGTCGGAAGATAGATGAACTCTATATAGTAGAAGAGCTTGATCCTTTCATAGAAGAGCATGTAAAAACATTAGGATATAAACCGATAGGGAAAGAAATAATCCCGCTATGTGGAGAATTAACTCCTGAAATAATCGATATGGCTATCAATAAAAAGATGCCTAAAAATGAAATACCACTATATCCCGGGAATATTCCAGGAAGACCTCCAGCATTATGTAAAGGATGTCCTCATGGTTTTGTATTTGAGGTGCTGAAAAAATTAGATATTGTTGTTAATGGCGATATCGGTTGTTATACATTGGCAGTATTGCCGCCATATTCTGCGATGCACTCACAGGGATGTATGGGTGCCAGCATTGGTATGCATTCAGGATTTGAGAAAGCCCGCGGTGATGAGATGGCACGAAATAGTGTTGCTGTCATTGGTGATTCAACCTTTGTGCATTCGGGTATTACACCATTAATTGATTTAGTATATAATAAAGGAACTGGTACGGTTATTATACTGGATAATAGGGTAACTGCAATGACCGGGCATCAAGATCATCCTGCAACAGGGAAAACACTTACGGGAGAGGATACACACGAGCTGGATCTTGAACTTTTGTGCAAAGCTGTTGGGGTAAAGCGGGTTAGAAAACTTGATCCAAAAAATATGGACGAGTTTGAAAAAGCTGTAAAAGAAGAAATTGCAGCTAAAGAACCTTCGGTTATTATTTCATTGCGGAAATGTATTTTGAAAAAATAGGGGAATATTTATGAAAAGTGTCATTTTTGCGGGAGTTGGTGGTCAGGGGGTTATCCTTGCGGGTAAGATATTAATGCAGGTTGCCATGAATGCAGGATATGATGTTAAGGAATCTGAAGTACATGGCATGGCCCAGCGAGGCGGTAGTGTTGATTGTCATGTATGTTTTGGGGAAAAGGTGTATTCACCATTGATTGAAAAAGGTACAGCCGATTTTGTTATAGCGCTGGAATTACTGGAAGCAATGAGGAAATTAGAATATTTATCAACAAATGGGACGCTTATTGTAAATAAATTTAAGGTTAATCCTGCGCCAGTTGAGGCAGGTTTAGCAAAGTATCCTGATGATATTGAGAGCTGGTTATGTAGTAATATTGGGAAATGCCATGTTGTGGATACAGCTAAGGTATTAAAGGAAGCAGGATCAAACAAAGCGGTGAATATAGTGATGGTAGGGATTTTATCTAATTTTTTGGAGTTTGATCAGAAGGCTTGGGAAGAAGCTATACGGCAGAGTGTTAAAGAGAAGTTTTTGGACATGAATATTAAAGCATTTAATTTAGGAAGAAAAATTCCATTATCATGAACTATCGCCAAAAAAATTTTTTTAAAACCCGGGTTTAAAATTATAGATTTGGCAATAGTAATCGTTATAAACAAAAGGAGTTATGATGAGGTACTATACATTAACTGTTTTTATTTGTTTATGTTTCATTGTTACCTGCAGTATGGGAAATCCTAAACAGCTCCATGAAAATTTGCCCAGTATGAAAGCTGTAAATAAGGTTGGGATATTGGTACGAATACCTGCAAGCAGTCCTGTTGAGTATACACGATATGTTACAACATTACAGTCCATGCTTGCTGGATATAAACAAATAAAAGAGATAGTTATTATTGATAGCGATAACGTTGCAATTACCACGTTTCAATCCAATGATGACCGATTTTATCAAACTTCATTAGATGGTGATTTTTTATACTATAAAGCAACAGGTATTGTTACTTCGTATTGCACTAAGAATAAAGCAGAACTGCAACTAATATTTGAAAAGGGTATTGATTTGCTGGCTATCTATGAACTGTATGGTGTGGTATCATATGGTATGGGATTTGTAGATTATGATTCGGTTTTTGTCATTATTGATAAAAACTTGAAGATTGTATATTTTGATTATAACCATGATAGAAAAAATACCAGTGAATTTTCTACGCAGGTGTTATGGGATTTATTGCTGAATGAGATGAATACACGATGTGTGCGTACATTGATGAAAATAGGTTTTTTAGATTAAATAATAGATAATATGAGAAATTGATAAACTTATTGCTGATAAAAACGTTTTGTTTTTTCCAGTGTTGTAATAAGTATAATAAAAATTAAGGAAACTTGGAGACGGCGGGAGTCGAACCCGCGTCCTACAATACACACCTGCAGCCTCTACATGTTTATCCTGTTCGTTAATCTTTTCATTGGTTTGGGGAACAGGAACCCTTCTCAATGAGCAGATCCTTTTAAATTTGCTATTAAATCAGGATCAATTTTTAATAGCTATCCTCTGTATCTTACGCCTTTACCATCCCCAGAGGAGCAGAACAGGTAAAGACGCCCGCAGGGATTAAGCTGCGAGAGCTAAATCGTTATTTGCACTTATTTTAGCCTGCCAGTTTTAACGAGCCAGCAGAAACTCGACATGCAGCTACAGACACATACTTGCAGTCGAAACCAAAATCGTCCCCTGCACTATATAATATACAATAAGATTCATAATTGTCAATATTTATAGGAATAATTTTTTGAAGATGTTACAATCTATAATGATTTTTAGTAAGTAAGTAGAAGTTTTTCATTGGAACACTATATCGAAGCTATTGTCATACCTTTTACAGGTAATGGTCGATTACACGAGATTACTTGGAAGCTATCATAGTGGGCAAAAGAGGTATTGTAGCGAGCGCTTCAATAATTAATAGGGAATAATCTAAAATAATTCATTGGAGGTTCAAATATAGAATAAAAAGATTAGAATTATTGCTCATCATGAATGGAAGGCAATTATACGAAGTGATATATTTCACACTGTGATATGATTAACAATAACTATCGAACATAATAAAAAAAATGATTTACGGTATAATGCCTGGTGTTGATATGCTGTTGGGGGTGCATTTATTGTGAACGAATGAAAATGAAGTGGGAAGGTATAACAGCATCACATAAAAATTAATTGAGAGGTTTAACTATGGAACAATTATATAAAAAAGCACTTAATCTTTCACTATTTACAATTGCCTATA
>DAOLVF010000196.1:0-3103 GCA_035420565.1 Spirochaetota bacterium
GAAAACTCCCCCAGCATCATATAGACACCTTTCATCTTGATTTGTAATGCGATAGCAACTGTAGTTTTTTCTTGACAATCGTACATTTTGCTGTAAAATTTACGATTATGAGCGAAAATTTACAGCATATTTACCGATCATTGGCTGACATACTACCGCAAGCACACGAGCGTAAAATAGTGCTTATTACCGGTGCGCGTCAGACCGGCAAAACTACATTAGCAAAAAAACGATATGCTCAATTGAAGTATATTAATCTTGATTCACCTGAGATGAGAGATAGTATCCGGAAAGTTGCGGCATCAGATTGGGATAAGGATGTGGGGATAGCTGTCCTTGATGAAGCTCAGAAAGAGCCCACTATTTTTGAAAAGATAAAATACAGCTACGATGAAATGTCATTGCCGTTCTCAGTTATTCTGGGATCAAGCCAGATACTGTTGTTAAAGAATATCAGGGAATCATTAGCAGGCAGAATCTGGCTTTATGAACTGTGGCCTTTAATGATGTCCGAAATGGCAGCGGGTAGCAGACGGGCAGAAAAGCCATTGCTGGGGGCCATTCTTGAAGCTGATTCTATAGACACAGTGTTGACAGCAAAGCCATCAATATTGATTGGCAATGAAAATACTATAAAGAAAAAGGCTGAGGATTATTTATTGCAATGGGGGGGGATGCCTGCGCTTATTCACCTTGAATCGGATAATGAGAAACATCAGTGGCTAAAGAATTACAATTATACCTATTTAGAAAGGGATATGATTGATCTATCACGTCTGTATGATCTTGAGCCGTTCCAAAAATTTCAGCGTCTTTCAGCGTTTAGATTTTCATCTTTGCTTAATTACTCTGAATTAGCACGCGATGCTGGCATTAGCACTGATACTGCACGCAGATATCTTGAATACTTAAAAATATCATATCAGGTGTTATTGCTTCAGCCATATAGTATTAACCTTACCAGCTCGATGGTGAAGACCCCAAAGATTTATTGGATTGATATGGGCATAGTACGACAGCTAACGGGATACTACACCAATATTCCAACCGGACAACTATATGAAAACATGGTAATTGCTGAAATGTATAAATATATTAAGACATTCCATAGTAATGCAAATCTTTATTTTTATAGAACTCGTTCGGGATTGGAGGTTGATATTGTCATAGAAACGCCAAAAGGATTGATGCTTGCTGAAATTAAAAACAGAGAAGATGTGGTGACAGGTGATTACACTGCTATACGGGAAGTGGCAAACAAGATGGGCACACGGTTCATTGGAGGAATGGTCATTTACCGGGGGGATAAAATATATACATTAGCTCAATCTATATGGGCTATACCATCACATCGTCTTTTTACATAAACGCTTGACAAAATTGAGTCAAAATAGTACTCATTAACCATGTTAGATGCTATCATAACATCAAAAACGCGCCTTAAGATACTGCTCAAGTTTTTTATCAATCCCAGCACAAAAGGCTACTTGCGGGAGCTATCGGCACAGATGAATGAGTCCACCAATGCTGTGCGCGTGGAGCTGGACCGCCTTGTTGAAGCAGGCTATTTAGAGCGGAACGCAAACGGCAACAAAGTATATTACAACGCCAACACCATGCATCCACTGTATAAGGACATACACAGCGTGGTAAAAAAATATTTAGGCATTGATGTGCTCATTGACAGTGTGCTTGCCAAGCTGGGGAAGGTGCATGAGGCGTATATCGTTGGCGACTATTCCAGGGGTGTTGACAGCGGCATCATTGATGTTGTCATCATAGGAACGGTTGATTACACCTATTTAGCGCAGTTGATTAGCAAAGCCGAAGCTATTATCAAACGGAAGATACGTCCGCTGGTACTATCGCCAAAAGAAAAAAAGAAGTATGACCAGTTACTCCACTTTGCCCAGGCATTGCTGGTGTGGCACAATGGAAGGTAACTGGTATGCCGTTTATGTACGCTCGCGTCATGAGTTTATCGTGCAAACCGCATTGGCGCACAAAGGCTTGCAGACATTTTTGCCAGCTGTAGAGCGCCTTCGTCAGTGGAAGGACCGCAAAAAAAAGGTTTTATTCCCCTTATTTCCCGGATATCTGTTTGTACAGTGCAATGGTGATGCTGCCCATTTTTTGGCGGTGCTGAAAACAAAGGGAGTGGTAAAAATTCTGGGCGATAGCTCCGGATATCAGCCTGTTCCCCTGCAGCAGATTGAAAGCCTTAAAACAATGATTGCCGGCAGATGCGCGGTGGATGAGTACCCTTATATTAAGGAAGGGCAGAAGGTACGGATTGCTCAAGGACCGCTTGCCGGAGTTTGCGGGATACTGGTAAAAAAGGGGTCAGAGCATAAGGTGGTGGTGAGTATTGACCTGCTGCAGAAGGGCGTGGCGGTAACGGTGGATGGTGCCAGCATTGAACCGCTTGTGTGAAGCACAAAAAAGTATTGACTGCTTTGTTCTTCGCAATGGTATACAGGGATTACCACAGTGTTGCAAAAACATAATAAAAGTGCTTGACAAATAATGAGTAACTATTTTACTCATTTTATATAAGCAGTGTCATACTGTATCGTTTTTTTATTATTATACGCATGAAGCTATATAGAGCGATAGTTATTGGTAAAGCTCAGTATAAAAAAAATGTCTGTAACTGAGAGGGCGAAGCTTTGCTGTCATAATGTATGGTATGAACATAGAGCGTATACCAATACGCTTGACGAGGGAGTTAAGCAGTGCTATGGTTACAGCAGCAAAGCGCATACATGGTGTAAAAAAATGACAGCACTATAGAAGCGGTTTATATACATAAAAATACTTTGACATGATTATAGAAAATAGTATACTATAGATAAAACAGGAGGAAATGTACCCATGGGATATGCACTAAGGATATACGAAGCATTTAAGGACGATGAGACAAAGGCAAAGCTGTTATCTGAATTTATAGAGCAGGTGGAGCAGGTTATATTAAATAATCAGTTATCCACACGGCAGGATGTAACGATGTCCGAATTAAAGCTTACCAAAGAGATAGAGAAAACACGGGGTGAGATAAAAGAGGTAGAGTTAAAGCTTACCAAGGAAATAGAGCAGGTACGGG
>DAOLVF010000197.1:0-3079 GCA_035420565.1 Spirochaetota bacterium
GGATATTCATTCTTTGATGGATTATCAACAACAGTAATCCCTTTAGTTGCTTGTAATAATTCTCTTACTTCTATGGGTGTTATCTTTTTCTGGGTTTCAATATTTACTGATTCTGAATGTCCATAAAATACCGGCACGCGTACTGTCGTTGCTGTTACCTGTATAGAACTATCGCGCATAATCTTTTTAGTTTCGTTTACCATCTTCATCTCTTCTTTTGTATATCCATTATCCAGAAAGACATCGATATGCGGCAGTACATTAAACGCTATTTGATGAGGGTATACTTTACGCTGGGAAATGGGAATGCCATTCATGATATCCTTTGTTTGAATCTCTAATTCTTCAATTGCTTTTAACCCAGTTCCTGAAACTGCCTGATAAGTGCTGACAACAATGCGTTTAATCTTTGCAACATCATGTATGGGTTTTAGCGCAACAACCATCTGTATGGTTGAGCAGTTGGGATTTGCTATTATTCCGTTGTGCCAGTCAACATCATCAGGATTAACCTCCGGTACAACCAGCGGCACATCCTTTTCCATCCGCCATGCTGAACTGTTGTCAATAACAATACATCCTGAGTCAGCAGCCTTACGTGCAACCTCACGGCTTATGGAAGCTCCTGCTGAAAAAAGTGCTATATCAAACCCCTTGAATGCATCATCTGTTACTGCTTCAACAGTTACTTTTTTATCATCAAAATCTATTGTTTTACCAACAGTTGTTTTACCTAAAAAACGAATAGTATTGATTGGAAAATTGCGTTGCAGCAAAATTTTTCTAAATTCAATCCCTACGGCTCCTGTGGCGCCCAGAATAACAACATTGTATTTCTTCATAGTGACCCCCCATCGAAATTAACGGTGTTTTGTATTGTTCATATATATCACTTTTTTTTGTCAATAATAACTTTTTTTAAAATAAAATTTTATCCCAATTGACATTTATTTTTTTGATGGTATTGTCGTCAAAAGTAACTATCGCCCATAAATTTTTTGTTTTACAGTATACAATACTATGATAGTTTAGTACAGCAAAACATTATAACGTCAATAGCAACGAGGTGTGTATGAAAAATGCTTTAATTGTTGGTGCTACAGGTTTTGGCGGATTAGGGCTTATTGAAATTTTACTACGTCATAACGGTTTCAAAATAAAACAACTTATTGCTCGCAAGGATACGGGTAAAAAAATTTCAGAGGTTTTCCCTCACATGGAAGGCTTTTGTGATATGTATGTTCAATCCACTGAAGAGATTGATTATAATGATATTGACATAGCCTTTTTTTCAACTCCTGATAAAGCCGGTATGCAACTTATTCAATCATTTTACCAGAGAAATATTCCCGTCATTGATTTTAGCGGTGATTTCAGGTTTAATACTATTAATGATTACAACATCTATGCAAAAAATAAAGGTATGAACACAGAACATGCTGCACCTGATATTTTACAACATGCTGTTTATGGATTGCCCGAAAAATACGCCGAAAAAATTAAAAAAGCAAAAATTGTTGGCAATCCGGGTTGCTTTGCAATTGCAATGATACTGGGTTTGCTTCCTGCAGTTGAAGAAGGTATTATTGATTCAGAAACAATCATTTGTGATGGTAAAACAGGTGTTTCAGGTGCCGGCAAAAATCCTGGTGAGGCTAATTTTTATCCACAACGATATGAGGATGTAAATACCTATCGTGAAGGGTATCATCAACATATTGTAGAAGTTGAAAACATAGTGAATGCTCATGCTAAAAAGAAACATACAATTTTTTTTGTTCCACAAATTGTACCCTTGAACCGGGGTATTTTAGTTACCATTTATGCTGATGCGATAGTTACCATGGATAATGAAAAGCTGTATGATGTATATGCCCGCTATTATAAAGGCAAACCATTTATTCATATCACACAGCGTTCCTGCCATACTACCGACGTGCGCGGAACCAACCTGTGCCTCATACGACCTGCTATCGATAGAAGGACAGGAAAACTATTCATAACATCGGTTATCGATAATCTGGTAAAAGGACAATCGGGCAATGCCGTACAAAATGCAAATATAATGATGGGATTTGATGAAACAGAAGGATTAATGGTTCCTGCATTTTATCCTTAAATATTATTCTTTTCCTGGAACCATAGGTACAAAACGTACATAGGTAATTACTTTTTGCGAATAGGTATTGCCATGCCGCACCATTTTAATTAATTCCTGGTTGTAATCACCTACTGGCGCTACAAGGATACCGCCATCTTCGCTGAGCTGATTTAACAATGCATCAGGTATTGTTGGTGGTGCTGCAGTAAGTATTATTACATCAAATGGTGAATGCTCTGGCCAGCCTTTATAGCCATCACCAATTTTTACTGTCACATTGTTATAACCCAATGACTTTAATCGTAACGCAGCCTGTTTACCCAGTGGTTCAATAATTTCAATAGTATATACCTCTTTTGCAAGCAATGATAATATTGCTGCCTGATACCCTGAACCTGTGCCAATTTCCAGAACCTTCTCCGTTCCATCCAGTTCGCATAATTCAGTCATAAGGGCAACAATATATGGCTGGGATATTGTCTGCCCATAACCAATAGGTAATGGATGATCTTCATAAGCAGAAGACAGACTTAGTTCCGGAACAAATTTATGGCGCTCTACCTTTAGCATAGCCTGTAGTACTCGTTGATCAGTGACTCCACGAGCCTCAATCTGTTTTTTAACCATTAATTCCCGAAGCTGCTGCAATGATAATCCCCTTTCACCAGTAGAAATAGCATAAAATATTGATATAAAAGCTATGGCTAATGTGGCTATTATAAAAACAATGGATATGATTTGTAAATTCATTTTTTTATAACTCATAATAACCCATGTATACATTTATATTCATGGAAAACAGCTTTTCCGTTTGAATAATAATTAAAAAAACTGTAAAATATCAATTGTAACCATTGGATTTTCCATACTGATACAAAAAATTTTAATTTTAACTATCACGTTATAATAAATATAAAATTTATTAATTATCTTGACAACTTTTTTACATTACTTATTTAATTCTTTTTCTGAAACAGT
>DAOLVF010000198.1:0-1848 GCA_035420565.1 Spirochaetota bacterium
AGGAGGAACATCTATGAAAGATGTTGCTGTAAAAGAAAGCGCTATTTTTAAACAAATTGAACATTGGCGAAGGCAGAAGGCTGTAACAGGGGATAAGGAAAAAGCAAACATACTACCTTTTGTTACCATTTCGCGTGAATATGGATGTGGTGGTTTTGATCTGGCTGTAAAGCTATCAGACATTTTAAATAATGAATATAACGCCATGCCTATATGGGCAGCATATGATAAACAGATTCTTGATACCATTACTACTGATTTAGGATTGACACAAAAATTAACCGATACACTAACCAATGCTGCCCGAAGTAAAATGACTGAGCTGTTCCAGACAACATTCAGTAAATTTCCTCCTCAGGTAGCAGTATACAGAAAATTGGCAGAGGTTATCCGAACAATGGCAATCAATGGGCATGTGGTTATTGTAGGAAGGGCAGGTAATATTATTACCCGCGGTATTCCGTATGGTCTGCATGTGCGTATTGTTGCTCCATTAGCATATCGTGTTGAGCGTATAGCTGCAAAAAACAAAGTAACCAAGGCTGAGGCTAAACGTATTATTGAGAAGAAAGAAAATGAACGCGAGAGTTTTATAAAAGTTTTCTTGAAATTTGATCTGGAAGATACCCACAACTATGATATTGTTGCCAATAATGAACGTTTTGCAATTGACGAATTAGCACGTCTTATAATTGAGACTATGAAGCACAAAGGTATATTAGTGTAAGTTTGAAGTTAAATTATGCAACAGTTTGATTGCAATGAAACATCTATTGTATACTATCCCGAAAAATATATTATTGTTTGTATTGCACATGTTGATGGGAAGAAGGTATGGGCAAAAAAAATGCACGAACCAGTTGCAATACAGAATGTCCTTTTTGATGAGCGATATTACTATATTGCCTGCAAAACAGGTGATACAGAAGGTATATTTTTAACATTAGAAAAAAAGAATGGCTCCACTGCATGGTTTATACCGGGTAGTACATTTTTAGAGGTTTTGTACAGGGGGTATCTGTATCTTATCTTTGTTGATGAGAATGAACGGCATTTTTTGATTAAGGTTGAATGTGATGAGGGTAATAAGCTGTGGTTTCACCAGATAGATAGTGACCTGTATTATTATCACTTTAAAGAAGATTGTATAATACTCCATTATGCATCAGGCAAAAAAGAGATGCTACAGTATGACGGCAAAGTATTGTTGCGATAGTATTATTTACCAGTAACTATCGCCAAAAAATGCTGTAAGGATTTCTGAATTTCTCAATGAAAATGAAAAATGTACCGATAAGTATCAATAGAAGATTTTAGCATATTATGAGGTTTTATTATGAAGGCAACAGGAATACCAACTGAAGCTGCGAGTATATATAATAAGGCTCTGGCGCTGTCCAATATGGGCAATTATGATCTTGCTATAGAGCAGTATATGCGAGCTGTAGAAGTATTCCCTCAATTTATTGAGGCATATAATAACATTGGCGAACTGTATTCAAGAATGGGTAACACTGAAAAAGCAATTCAGGTATATAGCAAGGCATTGTCCATAAAAAAGAATCATAAGGTTTTGCTTAATTTAGGTGTTGAATACTATAATGTAGCTGATTATACTATGGCCTTACAATATTTCAACGAATCGCTATTGCTGAAAAAAGATTTTCTTGAAGGTAATTTTTATACTGGCATGACGTATTTTAATCTTAAAAATTATGTGTCGGCAAAAAAATATTTTGAGGCTACTGTCGCCATTGATGCCCATCATTTAAAGGCAAACTATCTTTTAGCATATATATTGTATGAGGATAAGGAATATCTGAAAGTCATTGAGTGCTTAAAGAGGAT
>DAOLVF010000198.1:1948-3063 GCA_035420565.1 Spirochaetota bacterium
ATGCTCTATATATTTAAAGGTCAATATAAAAAAGCAGAAGACCTGCTTGTAGGTGTGAAGTCAAAAATAGCAAGATAATAATAACCCACGGGTTAACCCGTGGGTTGTACGTGTTAACAGCTACAGCCATCATGGGAGCCGCCACAAGCATCACATCCATTGCTATATTCAGGTGAATCGCTTATATTAATGACTTTAATGTGGAAATGCAATGTTTTCCCTGCCAATGGATGATTCATATCAACAACTACCTCGTCATCGCCGATTTCTTTAATGACGGCGGGTATTTGTGAACCGTTGTCCATCTGCAAAGCAATGGTCATGCCAATTTCAGGTTTAAACTGCTGTTTCACCTCTTCAAGCGGGAATGCATATAGTAGATTTTCGTCATAGTCACCATAACCATCTTCAGGGGTAATAACGATATCTTTTTCTTCATCAAGTTTCATGCCAACCACTCCTTTGTCCAGACCGGGGATTACCATGCCGGCACCTATCTGGAATTCAAACGGTGTACCATCAAGGCTTGAATCAAACACCTGACCATCATCAAACGTGCCGGTGTAGTGAATGGCTACATATTTACCTTCTGTTACCATAAAAACTCCTTAATAATTATAATTGGCAATTGCTCATTGTATCAAGTAACGGTGCTGTAATCAAATAGGTAATATGAAGAACTATAGAATGATTAAAGCATTATATTGTTACAGCATTTTACAAAAAGCAATACATCCTTACCACAATACAATACACTATGTTGATGTCAATATCAATATTTTTTACAACAATTACATGCTATTGATGAGAAAAAAAATGAGCTGTCATCAGTTGTTATGACAGCTCTGAAACTATTCATTTTTTTAGTTTGTGCACGCTCATGATAGTGCCCTCAGGCTTCTGGCTGGCTATAGAAGCACTTTTCGTTGCTGTTCCATATAAAAATGGTAGCTTCTCCAACTGGCTTTTTATTTTCATCGATAGTAAAGTGTATCAGTAGTTTTTTATCGGCAATTTTCCAGTGAATGGTTTTAACTGGATTATCAGCATTGTTAGGATTGGTGATAGTTCCTGTGTTATTTGACTTGAATTCACAGGTTGTGCATATATCATAA
>DAOLVF010000199.1:0-3043 GCA_035420565.1 Spirochaetota bacterium
TTGGTGCTCGCTGTACTGAAATCACATCAAATGAAACATTTTTTGATCATTTTTTTAAAAGCAACATCACAAACACAGAAGCTATCCAATGGTTCCAGGTTCAATTTCAGGGGCTTGACACCAATAAGCCAATCAATATTTTGAAAAAAGGAGATTGGAATAATACAATAAAAGATGCTCTGTTACAGCAAAACGCTATAACAGCAATTACCGGTGCAACTATTACTACCAAAGCAGTAACCCTGAGTATTGAAAAAGGTGCGCAAAAGCTTAAAAAAGCATTAACTCTGCACGAGGTAAAACAATGAATAACTACTTTAAAGAAATATTCAAAGGAGTATGGGAAAAAAATCCCACATTTGTATTGGGTATTGGCATGTGTCCCACACTTGCAGTATCAACTTCTGTTTCAAATGCTATCTGGATGGGAATTGCTACAACATTCGTTCTTCTATGCTCTAATATATTAATATCTACCATACGAGAATATGTTCCTTCGCATGTTCGGATTCCAATATTTATTACAATAATCGCAAGCTTTGTTATTATAGTTGAACTGACTTTAAAAGCATATCAACCATCGGTATATAAAGCTTTAGGCATATTCATTCCATTAATAGTTGTTAATTGCATAATTTTAGGGCGAGCAGAAGAGTTTGCTTCAAAAAATACTATATTACATTCAATTCTTGATGCAATTGGAATGGGATTGGGCTTTACTCTGAATTTAACTGTTCTGTCAGCAATTCGGGAGATTTTAGGGGCAAATAAATTATTAGGATACCAATTGATACCCGGTATGAAACCTGCCCTGTTAATGGTATTAGCACCAGGTGCATTTTTTACATTAGGTTTACTTTTATGGGGAATGAATGTCATTAAGGCACGCGCTGCACTTTTTAAACGAACCGAGTAACCAGAAGTGAGGGACAAATATGGAAATTAAAATATTATTCACCATTTTGATAAGTACAATTTTTATCAATAACTATGTTCTGTCACGAATATTGGGACTATGCCCTTATTTAGGTGTATCAAAAAAACTGGATTCGGCTATAGGTATGGGGCTTGCAGTTATCTTTGTTATGACCATGGCTTCTTTTTTTACGTTTATTATATATAAGTTATTGTTACTTCCTTATCACGTTGAATATCTCCGTACAATAGCTTTTATTATTGTTATCGCTACGCTGGTTCAGTTTGTTGAAATGATAATTGCAAAAATTTCACCGTCACTATATCAAGCATTAGGAATCTTCTTACCACTTATAACAACCAATTGTGCTGTTTTAGGTGTTGCTGTTTTGAATATTGATTCTGGATATATTACTCAACAATATGGCTTACTTTATTCAGTAACACAGGGTTTTGGTGGTGGTGTGGGATTTACTTTAGCGCTTATTATTATGGCAGGAATTCGAGAGCGGCTTGAACTTGCGTTTATACCTGAAAATCTCAAAGGATTGCCTATTACCTTTATTACCGCCGGGCTTATGGCGATTTCATTTCTTGGATTTTCCGGAATGAAGCTCTTTTAATAGTTTTTATTATTTTTTTCATGTTTTGCATACGTTTTTTAGCGTATTTTTATATTAAATTTTGATAGATAGCTATGGAAATTTATTCATCAACAGTAACTCTTCTGGCAATAACTCCCAATGCTGAAAAACTCATAGAGGAGGCAGGCAGGACATGTTATCTTTCCATGGATAGGATAACCGAAGGCAGCGAGGCTAATTTTATACGTCGATGTATCATAAATGGACATCACTCAATACTGGAGCACGCATCAGCCTCTTTTCGAGTATTGGGAGCATCGCGAGCATTTACCCATCAGATGGTGCGTCACCGCCTTGCAAGCTTCTCACAGCAATCACAGAGGTATGTTAATGAAGAAGAATTTAATTATATTATACCACCATCAATAGCTGATAATGGCGAATCAAAAGAACTCTATATGCAATTCATGGATAATGCTCGTAAAACGTATAAAAAGTTAAGAAGCATGCATATAAAAAAAGAGGATGCACGCTTTGTTCTCCCCAATGCACTGGAAAGCCAGATTGTCATTTCGGCAAACTTCAGGGAATGGCGCCATGTTTTTTCATTGCGGCTTGAAAAGGCTGCCCAATGGGAAATAAGAAATGTTTGCATACAGATGCTTGCAATATTACAAAAAGAAGCGCCTTCTGTTTTTGGTGATTTTATTATCGACGAAGCTACCTGTACAGCGCGCTCAAATATTGTTAAATAAACTATTTTTTTTTCAATATCCATAACCATTCCACACTCATTTTTAAGGACATTTACCGTGGATGAGCATCTCATCTTCGCCTTCTGTTTATACATCTGACAACAATATTCAGATCAGCAATGCGCCCTTTACTGACGGCAACAGTCCAACAACTCCTACATTGGTTATGTTTATTGCTTTACCAGCATTTACATTAATATATGGAGTGTCAACATGGGATTGGGGCGATCAGAAAAGTTTTCATGTTAATCGCAAAGGTTTTTTTGGCGAGAACACCAATGCTGGTGGTGCTAATAAAACAGGGCATGCCTTTTCACATTATCTGGCTTTCAGGGCTCTATATAACTGGAAGCAATTTGCTTTTTTATTGATGGATTCCCTGCAAAAATGACATGAGCAACATATTGATTTATTGTATTTAAAGTACTATCTCCGCTTTTTTTAAATGAAAATCAAAATGCATAACCCCATCATCATATCTCTGTGTATAGGGAACATTACATTTTTCAAAAACCTTTATCATCTTATCATTCTGGGGCAATACGTTTGCAGTTACTCGTTCTATCTTACGCTCTTTTGCAATCTTCATGAGGTACCTTACTAAAAATGTAGCAATACCTTTCCCCTGAAATTCCTCATCCACAATAAATGCCATTTCATACGATTTGTCATTTTCATCATAGGCATATCGTGCTTCAGCAATAATACGCTCAGTACCGGCATGCTCAATAAGACCAACTATCGACAAAATTTTGTCATAATCAATATTAACATATGACTGCATTTGTT
>DAOLVF010000200.1:0-3032 GCA_035420565.1 Spirochaetota bacterium
GGCAGGGCGCTTGCATCGGTTATGTAGCAGTTTTCAATATCCCATAATCTGCATTCTGGATTAATGGCTGAAAGGTTTTTATTGTTTCCCATTCTGCATGTTCCCAATGCGTGGGAAAAAGTAACAATAGGCATGGTATAAAAAAACAGTGCACCTGCTTTGCGTAATATACGTTTTGCCTGTTTGTATAATGCATTGCGTGCCTGAATATCGCGACTATGATAGCGATGGTATATCATTACCTGAGGCATGCCAAATATATCTCTGGGGTCAGAGCAATAGATTCTGTTGGTATACTGTGGAATATCTTCAGCAATGACAAGCTGGTTTATAAGAAATTGTGAAAATGTTGCTGCAATATTTTTTAATCCAAACGGTGCATTGGCTTTTATCACGCCTTTGCCGGGGGTGGCTATATCCTGTATTATGCCCCAGTTACCTTCTGGCAACATTTTACCGGAACTATCGCCAAAATAAAAATCAGAAATTGCGATGCGCTTTGCCAGTGTATTATCAGGATTGGCAATGTAGGGGACAACACC
Source organism: Spirochaetota bacterium (assembly GCA_035420565.1). Lineage (GTDB taxonomy): Bacteria > Spirochaetota > UBA4802 > UBA4802 > UB4802 > UBA4802. The sequence continues at coordinate 543 of DAOLVF010000200.1, forward strand.
GCTCACGACGCCGTTGATATGACGCATAAGGTTGTGTCCAATATGGTTTGTGTTTGGATAACCGGTAATTCCGGATGCCAGCAATAAATGGGGTGTTGCAATGGGCCCCGAAGCTACTATCAAATACTTACACTGTATGGTCATGACCTGGCGTGTTTGCTGATTGATAACATCAACCGATTGAGCTTTACTTTTTACAAAGTTGATTTTTATTGCCCGGTGATTATCCAGTACTTGAGCGCCATAGTGCATTGCTCGGGGCAGAACGCTTACCGAGAGGTCATTCTTTGCCTGTATTTTGCAAAGATAGTGATCGCAGGTGTTGCACAGTATGCATGTATGGTTGTTGCACACGCCGCTAAAATTAATTGCCATGGGGATATAAAAAGGATGCAGCCCTAATGAGGTTGCAGCATCCCACACCTTTTGCGAAGGGCGTGAAAGGTTTAATGGTGGTTGCTGTGGATAGTCCTTTGTACGGGGCGGTTGTGTTATGTCCTGTCCCTGTATGCCTGCTACACATTGCAGTTCTTCTGCTTTATCATAGTATGGGGCTAATGTATCGTACCTAAATGGCCATGCCAGCTCTGCATTGCGCGTATCAGAATCAGGTGCTGGCGGTCCTTCAAAGTCTTCATTGCGCATTCTGAATGCTGCGGCTCCATAGAAGGTACTCATGCCTCCTACTGTGTCATCGGGCCAGTCATATTCCAGTGTGCCATGTTGGTCCACTGCATACGGTGTATGGCCACGATATAACGGTTTTTGCTGCAAATGCAGTGCATATTCATCCCAGCAGGTGTCATCGCGCTTTGCCCATACTCCACGCTCAATAACAAGAACCTGTTTCCCGGCTTTGGCTAATGCATACGCTGCAAATGAACCTCCAAAGCCACTGCCAATGATTACATATTCATACGAGGATTTTATTGTTTTCATTTTATATTAATTTACAGTAACTATCGCCCTAAGAAATAAATGGCCATATGCTGAGCTGATACATGCGCACAAATAAAAACACAAATGCGCCACCTTCTAATATCCATGTCCATGCCTGTACATAGGTGCCAATGAGAGCATCCCATCCTGAATGACCGGTATCTGCCCACAGGTTGATGGTAAAGCGTTTTTTGGTAAAGGGCATAAGTAGCGGCAGTCCTACGCTGCTTGGCATATCGGCTAGATAATGAACAATAAGGCTAACCAGCGAAAGCATTGCCCATGCACTGTTAAATGGCAAAAGAAGCAAAAAAACTGCAATGGCAAAAACAAGTGAGTGCGACCATGTACAGTGGAATGAATCTTTTGCCCAGCCCAATTTAATGGGAATAACATCCAGGTTGGGTAACCAGTGAGCAGCAAATGCTACCAGTATACTTTCTAATGAAAATGCCTGCATCTGGCCACCGGTAATCTGCGGTGCATAGGATGCAATAATAAATGATACGGCAACATGACCTAATTGCATGTGTTCCTCCAGCAACAATAAGATAGTAGCGTCAAATGTATTGTGTTTAAACGATGCATGTTGCATCAATTGTGGCATCGTGTGTTAACATAATATCCTGACACATAGATTTTTAATCCTTACCATGTTTCATGATGACTTTACGTTGTTTCCAAATTGTTATTGAGTATGTAACTGTATACAATCCTGTAATTCTTTGATTGAATACAAAAAATTATTTGTGTCCGATAGCTCATGGAAAAAATAATCAGGGTTATGCTGAAGCAGGGTTTCAGCATCAGTCCAGCCTGTTGCAACAGCTACTGTTGTAGCTCCTGATGTTTTACCGCATTCAATGTCATAGATGGTATCGCCAATGATTATGAGATCCTCGGTTGTAAAAACAGTACCGGTAACAGCCTGTAGACGTTGTAGTGCAACAAATGGCATTTCATTGCGGATATATGTATCATCAGCAAAAACGCCCATAGTAAAATAATGAAAGATATCAAAGTAATTTAATTTTATCATAGCTCCTTTATAAAAATTTCCTGTTAAAAGTCCTACGATGAGGTTGTCATACTTTTTCAAAGTATGTAACAATTCCCGTATACCGGGAAGTAAAACTGCGTCTGACTGTGGCATGGTTTGTTGTAACAAATCAAAGTAAAGGGTTTTATAATCTTCCATGCGTTCAAATATGGTATTCTGGTTTATACCATGCGGTGTCAACGATTGTATCAGTATCAATGGATCGGTTTTCCCCTGAAAGTCCACGGTATCCATATCCCCTGCAGTACCATATACTGTGATGGCAGCCTGAACCATTGCCTTTTTCCCGGCACCGTGTGTGCGGATTAGCGTTCCATCTATATCAAAGAGTATTGCTTTTATGACTTTTTCTCCTGGTAAAAATTTATCTTTAAAAAGCGCTCTCTGGCTTCACGGGGGGCGGGATCAAAAAGCATGGCAATCCCCAATCCCGGTAACAATGAAAGAACGTAAAGCCATATTGCTAAACGTATGGTAAATGGACGTGCCGG
>DAOLVF010000201.1:0-2993 GCA_035420565.1 Spirochaetota bacterium
GAAATAAAACCATCGGAAGAATTTTTAATTTTATCAAAAAACTTTGGCGCAACCGCACAAACTTTTTCATTTACCATAAAAACTTCTACCATATCTTTTACATAATTTTTCGGATAAATTGTATCTTGATCAGATAACATTATAAAATCAGCACCTTCTTTTAAAGCTCTTTTTATTCCAATATTCTGGGCATAGGCAATACCTTTGTTATCATTTAGAGAAATTATCTCGATGTTCTAATTTTCAAATTCTTGCAAAAATCCGTTTGATTTAGGGGTATTATCAATTATAATTGTTCTTTTTACTTGTTCAGTTATACTTTTCAAAAGAAATTTAAGTATATCCATTTTTGGGTAATATGTTACAATAATAAGATGCACGTTCAAAACCAATAACTCCTATAGACTACTGAACAAAAATCAAAAATCTAAAAAATTATTATTCCAGTGTTAAAAAATGATAGGTTTTAAAAAAAATTAGCTCTTCACCTTGCTTTTACATTTATGTTTACAACGCTAATTTATAAATTTTTAATTCCTTATTTTATATTACCCACTATCAACCAACTCACCATAAACCATCAACCATTATTTAATCTGTCTAAACATTGGTGCAATGAATCGCGCCAGTAGGGGATGGGAATGGCAAGCTGTTTTTTTATTTTGCCTTTATCAAGTACACTGTATGCAGGGCGCTTTGCAAGTGCTGGATAGTCGCTGGACACAATAGGTTCTATGGTACACGCTATGCCCATAATGTCCACTATTGCTTTTGCAAAATCATACCAGCTTGCAACGCCTTCATTGCTATAATGATACACCCCTTTCAAGGAACTATCGCCCACAATTTTTGAAAGTACCTGAGCTAAATCCTTAGCATAGGTAGGAGTACCAACCTGATCATACACCACACGCAACAATTTTTTTTCTTTTGCAAGCCGTGTTATAGTCTTAACAAAATTATTGCCGTAGGTTGAATAAAGCCATGAGGTGCGCACTATTGCATAATCAATATTACTCGTTACAATTGCGCACTCGCCTTCATATTTTGATGCACCATACACCGAAATTGGGTCAGGCATGTCATCCTCAGTATAGGGTGTATTTTTATTGCCATTAAAAACAAAATCCGTTGAAATATGTACCAGCCGTATGGTATGCATGCGTGCAGCATTTGCAAGATTTTTTACAGCATCACGGTTAACAAAAAATGCCTGCTCCCTTTCCCTTTCAGCATTGTCCACCTGCGTATATGCTGCACAATTAATTATATGGGTAATAGCATGGTGCTTTACAAAGTCGTTGAGCATTTCACTATTGGTAATATCAAGCTCATCAACATCAGCAAAGACCCCATCAATCATGGTGCTAAGCTCTGAACCTAACTGTCCATGCGCACCCGTAACCAGGATGTTCATTACACTTTTGCCTCGCGCAAGCATGGCAGGTTTTTATCTTTATCTGAACGCTTTATTACATCAAGCGGAAGTTTCCAATCAATAGCAAGCTCCCCATCAAAAGCATCAATGCCCCTGTCATGTGCTCGTGAATAAAAGTTATCTACCTTATACTGTACTATGGCATATTCTGAAAGTGCAATAAATCCATGGGCAAATCCCTTCGGTATAAAAAGAGCTTTTTTATTGCTGTGCGATAGTTCTATTGAAAAGTGTTTTCCATATGTAGACGAATCCTTCCGTATATCAACAGCGATGTCAAGAATGCTTCCATAAACTGCACGTACCAGCTTGCTCTGTGCGTAAGGATGCAATTGATAGTGTAACCCACGCAAAACACCGTACGATGATTGTGATTCATTATCCTGTACAAATGTTGTAGTGCCAACGTTTTTTTTGAAAAGGTCATCCCGGTATATCTCACAAAAATAGCCTCGACTATCCTTAAATACTTCAGGAATAACTATAAAAACGCCCGTCAATTCTGTTTCTATAAACTCCATAATAATTCCCCTATAACTTAAATATTAATATTGTCAAATTAAACCTTTATATTTTGCAATAATTTTTTTAAATACTGGCCATAGCCACTTTTAATTAATGGCTCGGCAAGTTTTTCAAGCTGCTCCATTGTTATCCACTTATTATTATACGCAATCTCTTCAATACATGCTATCTTTAAACCCTGCCTGTGCTCTATTGTTTCAATAAAATTTGCAGCCTCCAGCATGCTTTCAAATGTACCCGTATCAAGCCATGCATAGCCGCGCCCTAAAAGCTCTACTTTGAGCTTGCCCTTTTCAAGGTACATCTGGTTTACCGTTGTTATTTCAAGCTCACCTCGCCATGAAGGTTTTACCTGCTTTGCAATTTCTACAACATCAGCGGTATAAAAATAAAGCCCTACAACCGCATAGTTTGATTTAGGCTGCTCTGGCTTTTCCTCAATGCTTAATACATTACCATGATTATCAAACTCCACCACACCATAGCGCTGTGGATCATTGACATAGTAGCCAAATACAACAGATTTTCTTTCATTTTCAACACATTGTTTGGATCTTTTTAAAATATTCGTAAATCCCTGCCCATAAAATATATTATCGCCCAGTACTAAACAGGCATTGTCACCTGCCAAAAATTCTTCAGCTAATATAAATGCCTGTGCAAGCCCTTTGGGCTGTGGCTGTACTGTATAAGATAGTTTCAACCCCAACTGATTACCATTACCAAAAATTTTTTCAAATTTTGGAGTATCCTCCGGTGTTGATATTATGAGTATTTCCTGTATGCCTGCAAGCATCAGCGTTGACAATGGATAGTATATCAATGGTTTATCATACACAGGCAACAACTGCTTACAAACCGGATAGGTTATAGGGTAAAGACGTGTACCACTTCCCCCTGCAAGTATAATCCCTTTCATACCACCCCCAGACGCTCTCTATTGTAACGGGCTCGTAATGGTTCCCACCACCATTGGTTATTGAGATACCATTCTACTGTTTTTGTTAACCCCGACTCAAATGTTTCTTCT
>DAOLVF010000202.1:0-2990 GCA_035420565.1 Spirochaetota bacterium
CAGTATAATGATTATCTTTTTCATTGCAAACCCCCATTGTTTCATCTGCATCTATTATATTATAGAGTAATGCTATGGAAATGTCAATCAATACATGTTAGACAATAGAACATGCAATCCCCTCTTTTTTACAGCGATACGCTATCTCATGACTTGCTGAAAAAAAATAGCTGTTATCACAATACTGTTCCAGCGCATATTTTTTATACACACTATCTGCATAATGATAATTCATTTTATCTACATATACATAATCAACGCTACCAGCAAGCATATCAATAAGATTTTCGCAACCCGGCAACATAGGTGCAATCATGACGTACGTTCGTATGCCATGTTTTTTCAACTGTTTTATTGCATCTATCCTGTCTGCTATTGCAGTTGATTGCGGTTCAAAAAGTTTCCGAATACTATCATTAGCAGTTGTTATGGATAATCCAACATCACATGAAGATGCATTCTTAATAATATCCACATCTCTCAGCACAAGATTTGATTTTGTCTGTATTATGACAGGCCAATCATTTTCAATTAGTATCGTTAAGCATGCTCGTGTTATTGCATATTTTTTTTCTAATGGCTGGTAGGGATCACAAACCCCGCTTATCCATACCAGTCCCTTTTTCTTCTTTGCAATTTCCTTTTGCAATAACACTGCTGCATTGTCTTTACTATCAACAAATGTTCCCCACGGCTCCTTATGCCCGGTAAACTTTTTCATGTAGCGGGCATAACAATATAAACAACCAAATTGGCATCCCACATAGGGATTTACCACATAATCATATACCTTTGAAACCGACAATATACTTTTTGCCTGTATGTTGCGTATAACCATACTATTGCTCAATAATAATGTAAATAATGTAATTTCTGATGGCACTCATCATTATTATTACACACCTGCAATCATCGTTATTTTGAACAGCAATATATCTATAACCCATTACCCCTGTACCAAAAAAAATACCATTACCACAATAGAATCATACCATGTCAATGTTTCAAGTCTCAATAAAAAAAGCGTGGAAATCCACGCTTTTGTTGTATCATCTTTTTATAGAAACAGATTGTATCATCGCAATTCCTGGGCTTTATCAGTTTGTTCCCATGTAAAACCAGGTTCATTGCGCCCAAAATGTCCGTACGCTGCAGTTATTGTATACTTTGGTTTTAACAGATCAAGCGTTTGTATGATTGATTTTGGTTTTAAATTGAAGACATGTTGTATGCGTTTTTCAATTGTTTCTTCTGGTATGTTGTTTGTACCAAAGGTATCAACCATAACAGAAACAGGATCAGCAACCCCTATGGCATATGCCACCTGAAGTTCACATCGCGATGCAAGCCCTGCTGCAACAATAGTTTTTGCAATGCAGCGTCCCATATAGGCGGCAGAGCGGTCAACCTTTGACGGATCCTTGCCTGAAAATGCTCCGCCACCATGTCTGCCCATTCCACCGTAACTATCGACAATAATCTTCCTGCCGGTTAATCCGGTATCACCATGGGGACCGCCAATCTCAAAACGGCCCGTTGGATTAACATAAATTTTTGTGTTTTTATCCCAGAGGTTAGAAGGTATAACCTGTTTTATTACAAGCTCACGCACCATCTCTTCCAGCGTGGGTAGCGTAACAGCTGCATCATGCTGCGTGGAAACAACAATAGTGCTTATACGTTTTGGTTTGTCATTTTGATATTCAACGGTCACCTGTGATTTACCGTCAGGGCGTAAAAAGTTTACCTCACCTTTTTTTCTGATATCTGCAAGGCGTTTTACCAGCCGGTGTGCATATAAAATAGGCATGGGCATAAGCTCATCGGTTTCAGCTACTGCATAGCCAAACATCATCCCCTGGTCGCCAGCACCCTGCTCTTTGAAAAGCCCCTGTCCTTCGGTAACACCCTGTGAAATATCAGGTGATTGAGGATGTATATATATTTCTACATTGCATGCTTTTGCATCAAAGCCAATCTCCGGTGAAGTATATCCAATACTGGCAATTACCTTACGGGCAACAGCTTCATAATCAACAGTTACCGATGATGTAATCTCACCGGATATTATAACCCGGTTTGTGGTTACAAGCGTTTCGCATGCAACACGAGAATACGGATCACCTTTTATATGTTCATCTAAAATTGCATCGGATATCTGGTCTGCAACCTTATCAGGATGTCCTTCTGAAACTGATTCAGAAGTAAATAAATAGTCTTTTCCCATGTATCACAACTCCTTAATACATTTTTATATCACAGTTTTATATCATAGTACATAACAAAAGGCATATTGAGTCAATATGCCTTACCTCAAATAAACTTCTTCATTGACTATGGGTGTTAGTCCTTCCAGTGAATGCATTCTGCAGGACAGCTATCAATAACTTCCTGAATTTTATCCTCAGATGCACCTTTTGAGTTTTTAACGGTGCTCACACCATCACCAGTCATTTCAAAAACCTCTGGAAGCGTATCAACGCAAAGCTCACATCCCGTACATTCGTTTTGATCCACATACACTTCTTTTGCCATAACCTCCTCCATACGGAAATAATATTGTTTACTTCATATTACTATATGTTACTATAATTGCACGCTTAATGTTTCAATTTATTTTGCCTGCGGCTGTACAGGTTGTCCTTGCTGGGGTGCTTCGGTTTTTTGTTCTATCACACCACCTGTCTTTTCCTGCTGTAACAAATCTTTTTCAAGCGAACTTGATCTATACGACTCAAATATTGATAGTCCCAGTGAACCAAGCATAAAGAGTGCAACCATCACTGTGGTAATTTTGGTTATAATGTCAGCAGTGGACGAGCCAAATGCAGTATTGCTGGAACCCCCCAATATACCCATCCCAGCACTTTTATCAGATTGCAACAATATAATAATGATAAGCAGTATTGACAGTACAACAAAAAGCACCGTCCCAATTGATATTAATATACTCATAATACACCTTTAATATTCAGATTTTTCTACAATGC
>DAOLVF010000203.1:0-2973 GCA_035420565.1 Spirochaetota bacterium
GTTAAGCACAATAATCCCTGTGGTGTTGCTTATGGAGTAACTATCGCCCAGGCATATAACAGGGCAAACAGGGCTGACCGTATTGCAGCTTTTGGTGGATGTGTTGTCTGCAACAGAGCTGTAGATAAAGAAACTGCACAGCTTATTTCACAAAATTATCTGGAGGTGCTGGTTGCTCCGGATTTTGAGCCCGGAGTCATGGATATATTGTCAAAGAAGAAGGACCTTCGCATTGTAAGGATTCAGCGTATTGACAGGCTTGAAGAGTATAAGCAATTGCGCTTTGTTGACTTTAAATCGCTGATTGATGGCGGCATCATAGTTCAGCAATCACCGGTTACTATCATTAATTCTAAAGATGATTTAAAACCTGCACAGGCAGAATATAAGGGGCAGCTTTATAAAATTGACCGTTTGCCAACCCCCCGGGAATATGAAGACCTTTTGTTTGGCTGGTTTGTGGAGCAGGGTGTTACCTCAAATTCGGTACTGTATGTTAAGGATGGGGTAACCGTTGGCATAGGTACCGGCGAGCAGGATAGGGTAGGCGTAGCCGAAATTGCCGTGCAGAAAGCCTATACCAAATATGCTGATATGCTATGTTTTGATACATATGGAATTTCGTACTATCAGTTAGCACTTGAGGTTGAAAAAGGATTGCGTAAAGCAAGCGATAAAATAGCAATTGATGAAGCTACAAAAGAAGCAAAGGGCGGACTCATTGGAGCAAGCATGGTTTCGGATGCATTCTTCCCATTCAGGGATGGTGTAGACGTGGGTATAAAGCAGGGTATCTCTGCCATTGTGCAGCCCGGCGGTTCAATCCGCGATTGGGAGAGTATAATGGCATGCAATGAAGCTAATCCAAAAGTGGCTATGGTTTTTACCGGGCAGCGTGCGTTTAAACATTAAAGGCAAAGGCGTTCAATGACGCTTTTGCTCATATTCCTTTATATATTCTTCTATAAGGCTTCCTGTTTTATGTGGCTCTTCTTTTACCGGTTTCATGCGCCGGGCTGCAACATTACCTATGGCTTTAACGGGTTTCTTGAACAGTCCAACAATAATATCTATACCATCACGAATTATAGTGAACAATTTTTTTACAATAGATGTTCTGGTGCCTTTTGGAGTAGTACGCATAGGAGTAATGCTTGAGGCAACTGTCTCTGCTACATTTTTTACACCATACATTGCTGGAATTGGATTGTAGCTATCCTTAACATACGCTTTTTGTGGTCTAAAGGGGACCTGTTTTGGCAATCTGCTTGTTAGTAATATGTTTGTCCCTGATTCGGTTGACTTATCAATAATAAACAGGAATATATAATATATATAGAGAAATAAATTTCCAAAGATGGCAAAAAAGTGATACCATATATCCATGAATGCCCAGAAGACATCAACCCAGATTTTTAAAAAATCTACAATCTTATAGAAGAAGTTGAAAAAATTATCAACGGTATTAATCCAGAATTGCTTTACAACACGATAGTTCATAACAGTAACCTCAGCAATACTAATAAATGAAGACTATAAACATATAGTAAATTCCCTGTAAAAAGAGTCAATTAAATTATTGCAATTGCAGGCTGCTATATTATTTGTACTATTTTGTTTATAGCTTGTTTTCGATAGTTTTTTAAATTAATTGTATTTTATAAGTGTATTTTATTTAAAAAATCTTGATAATAGTGTTGTATATTATATACTTGACACTATGGAATATTTAACAGCTATACGGCCATATATAATTAAAAGGTTAGAACAAATAAAAAAAGCGGATGTACTTATTGGCATTCCCTGTTTTAACAATGAAGCAACGATAGCCAATGTTATGACAATGGTAAGCGAAGGTCTGTTTACATATTATAATGATGTAAGGCCGGTACTGTTTGTTTCTGATGGTGGTTCTACTGATGATACACGCGATATCGCTCAATCAATAGAACTTAAGCCATGGCAGGAACGGATAATACAGATTTATCGTGGGGTTGCCGGGAAAGGTTCAGCATTCAGAGCAATTTTTGAGGCGGCACAGATACTTGATGTAGATGCGTGCATAGTTGTTGATTCAGATTTACGCAGTATATCTCCTGATTGGATTAAACTGTTGTTATCGCCAGTACTTGAAAAAGACTTTGAGTACGTTGCACCGGTGTATACACGGTATAAATATGATGGAACTATCACCAACAACATTGTCTACAACATTATCCGTGCAGTGTTTGGGAAAAGGATACGACAGCCAATTGGAGGTGACTTTGCAATCTCAAAGAATCTTGCCAAAATTTATTTAGACAAGCCGGTCTGGACAACCGATATAGCCCGTTTTGGTATTGATATATTCATGACTGTCAATGCTATTGTGAGTCATGTGAAGATATGTCAGGCAAATCTTGGTGTAAAAATTCATGATGCAAAAGATCCTGCGCAATCACTTGGTCCTATGTTTGTTCAGGTTATCGGAACGCTTTTCAATCTTATGGAAGGGTATGAACCGTACTGGAAAAATATTGAACGCAGTAAACCTGTGCCAACCTTTGGCGATATCAATGCTAGTGAGCCTGAACCAATAGAAGTTAATTTAGAAAGGCTGGTGAATGAGTACAAGTTAGGGTTTTCACAATTTCATTCATTGTATCAAGAGATGTTTTCAAGTGATGTGTATAATGCGCTGTTGTCTTCATCAAAGCTTGATGTTATACATTTTTCAATACCTGTTGAAGTCTGGGTTAAGGTTGTGTATGAACTTTCTGCTATTTATCATACATGGAAGATAAATAAAGTACGTTTAATAAACCTTATGGTGCCATTATATTTTGGCAGGATTGCTTCATTTATCAATGAAACATTGTCAATGAATTCGTTTCAGGCTGAGGAAGAGGTGGAAAAACAGGCGCAGGTTTTTGAAAACTATAAACCGTATTTAATAGAAAAGTGGCAGTTACAGGGTAAGGATATACCATTTGC
>DAOLVF010000204.1:0-2967 GCA_035420565.1 Spirochaetota bacterium
TGACCGTTGATGAAGCGTATGATTTTTTTTATAGCATACCTTCAATTAAACAAAAATTGGAAACATTGAAAAGGGTAGGGCTGGGATATATAAAATTGGGACAGCCTGCCACCACACTTTCGGGCGGAGAGGCACAACGTGTTAAATTGTCAACGGAGCTTTCAAAACGCGCCACGGGCAATACCCTGTATATACTGGATGAACCAACAACAGGTTTGCATTTTGCTGACGTTGCGAAGCTTATTGATGTATTGCAAAGTTTAGTTGATAAAGGCAATACGGTGATAGTTATTGAACATAATCTGGATGTCATCAAATGTGCCGACTGGATAATTGATCTGGGACCTGAAGGCGGTGATGCCGGCGGCAGGATTGTGGCAGAGGGAAGCCCTGAGGATATAGCAAAGATAAAGCAATCCTATACAGGACAATTTTTAAAGAAGATAGTATTACACAAAAAGATAAATTAATTGCAATAATTTACACTATACACTTACCCTGTACATAAAACCGATACTCATAAAGGGGTGCATTATTATATTCCATGGAGTAATACTGTGAAACGAATAACAACAACGAGTTTTTTTGTTATATTCATTGTACTTTCTTCGGCAGTTTTCCCACTGGATAACAATGTGGTGATATTCCAGAAAGCCAAAGAAGATGTTATGAAAGGCATGTACCATTTCAATGAAATGCACTACCTTGCTGCAATTGAGTTTTTCCGAAAAGCACTGGAGGTTTATCCCGACTATTATACTGCCAGCGAATATCTGGCGCGTTCATATAAATTGGCAGGATATACTGATTTAGCTCTCCAGCACTGGCGGTTGCTGTTAGAAATGACAAAAGGTAATGTGCTTGTCCAGAACAAGATAGATATGATTAATTTCAGAAGCTCACTGTACAATGGGCTTGAGAAGTCATTTGAACTGATAGAAGCTGCTGAGTATAATCCAAAAGAGCTTGGACGATTCAGGTTTTCGGTGCCCATTGATATTGCTATTGATAATGACAAAAACATGTACATAACCTCATTTGCCAATGGAAAGCTTGTGAAGCTTGATCCCAACGGGCAGGGAATCTTTACCCGCACCTATAGCCTGGAAGGCAAATTATATGGCATTGATTATAAAAGCGGGATGCTTGCTGTCAGCGATTTTGCAAACAATACAGTTTTAATTATTAATACCGATGGCAGGGTAATAAAGAAGATTGGCTCAACGGGAAATGAAGAGTTGCAGTTTAATGGACCGGAAGGTGTTTGTTTTGGTGGCGATAGTTCCCTTTATGTGGTTGATTCTGGCAACCACCGTGTGCAGAAGTTTGGCGTTGATGGACGATTTATCCTTGCTTTTGGACAATATGGTGAGTACGAAGGACAGCTTAATAAACCCACCGATGTTGCTGTGCGTAATGAAAATGTGTATGTAACCGATACAAACAATAAGCGCATAGCCGTGTTTGATGATTCGGGAAATTTTGTGGAAAATATGACCCCTGACGAGTTTGCCGTTCCTCGCGGTATATATATAAAGAACAATCTTTTAACAATTGCTGATGAGAAAAAAGGGCTTTTTATGTATAACTTTGAAAATGAAAATCACCAGTGGTTTGCAAGCTGGGAAGGCAAAAAGAAATTTTATCATTTAACATCAGCCGTTGTGGATGATAACGGATTTATTTATGCGTGCAGTAATAAAAATGAACTGATACATGTGTTTTCACCAATTGAACAACAGATAAGTAATATTGAAATTGAAGTAACCAATGTTGATGCAAAGAAATTTCCTACCATTGCGGTGTATTGTAATATCCGTGACCGTTATGGCAGGCCAATCTATGGGTTAACACAGGATAATTATACTGTTATAGAAGATGGAGCAACTATCAGCACTTTAAGTGTTGATTATTTAAAGAACATGATGCCTGCTGCATCAATGGTACTGTGTGTTGATCGTTCGCAACCTTTGCAGCGGTACCATAATGATATACCATGGCTTGCTGAATTTATATTAAAAAAAATGCATAAAAACGATAAACTGAAAATACTTAATTTTGCCGCTGATACATGGGTTGCCAATCCGTATGACTGGAGCAGGCGCCGTGCGCTGAAAGCATTAAAAAATTTTGACTATGACAATGGGCGTGATATTGGCAAAGCGCTGTATATGGCAATAAGTGATGTATTGCCCCAGATGGAACGGCGAGGAGTAATACTCATTACTGACGGTGCCACTGCTGAAAAAGATTTTAAGGCATATTCAGCGGATATCATTATTGATTATGCAAAATCGCATTTTATTCCTGTATATATTTTAACATTAAAAACAAAATCTCCATTGCTTATGCGCATAGCCAATGAAACTGGCGGAGCCATATATAAGGGAAGCGAGCTGGATGGTTTACGAACGGTATATGATGCAATAAAAAATTCCAATGACTATCGCTATGTTTTATTATACCATACATTTAAGATGAAATCGTTAACAGGCTGGTGGTCGGATGTAACGGTAAATGTATCATATAAAGGGCAAAAAGGAACTGAATGGGCAGGATACTTTGTACCATAAAAACTATCGCTCATAAAGCTTAAATTTGCTCAAATATTGAACTAAAAATCTCAAAAAATAATTGACAAAATTAATGGTTTGTTGTTGCGTAGCAATCAGTAAGTGTGAAATAAATAAACTTTTTTACTGTTTAACTGATTGTGATGATTTTTTCTCTACAAAAGGGCGTGAAGTAATAATAAACAATATTTTGCTGTCGCTATGACAGCAGTTTATAGTGGAATTATATAAAGATACGAGAGGGGATTTTCTGTGGCTCAGTTACACCATATATATAGTATATATTATAGTATATATCAATATTCCCAAAGCATAGATACTACAGTTACAAGCTTCTATTGTATAACAATTATAACAAACCATAGTGGTACATCAAATCATAACATTAGGGTAA
>DAOLVF010000205.1:0-2888 GCA_035420565.1 Spirochaetota bacterium
TTTTAAGCATTGCATATATGGCATGGTTGAGTGTTACAGGCAGTTCTTTTGATGAGCCAGGATACCATACGTAGCCGCCAGTTCCAAACAGCTTCTTTAATAATTCCTGCACATATTGGTTGCAAAGCCACATCCCGATTATTGATGCATGGTATTGATGCGTTAGTCCGGGTAAGCTTATGTACCAGTTCTCATATCGTATCCCCAAGGTAAAGATGAAGGCATATGATCTATCTGAGGTAACTATCGCATCAGGTATAGCAATGGTACTGTTGATTGCATTTGCTTTACCAATAGCAGCTTCAGGCTTTGCTATGTGATATGCCTGTACATAAAGTTGATATATTGAATCAGGCAATGCTGAGAGCAATTGATTATTGGACAAACTATCGCCAGAAAAAGTATTTATGGTATTAATATATGCATCGCTGCCTTTGTGTAAGCTGTGCGATAGTTCCTGACAATCAGTTTTCTGATGCAAAAGCTTCAGCAGGCTGTTATCAACGGGAAAAGCTATAGTGTCAAAGGTGATGATTTTAGTTTGTGTCATAGACATATAAAAATGCAGGTGACGAGGGGCTCGAACCCCCAACCTGCGGTTTTGGAGACCGCTGCTCTACCAATTGAGCTAGTCACCTGTATATTAAGAACAAAGAAAAATTATATTCGTTATGTCAAGCGTTTTTAATAATATTCACCACAGGCGACAATATCATCAAAAAGACATTTTTGATAATCTTCGGATTCCTGAAATTCAATTGGGTAGTTGCCGTCAAAACAGGCAGTACAAAATTTGCCATGGTGGACGCCAAGAGACGCAAGCATTGTTTCAACAGTCATATATGCAAGCGAATCAACACGCAGATATTTTTGAATTTCATCAATGGCATGTGAGGATGCAATAAGTTCAGAACGTGTTGGTATGTCAATACCGTAGAAACAGGGGAAACGGGTGGGAGGCGCTGAGATACGGACATGAATTTCTTTAGCGCCGCCATTTCTAAACATCTTGATGATCTTGCGCATGGTTGTACCACGCATTATAGAATCGTCAACAACAACGATTCGTTTACCTTCTATTGCTGAGCGAACAATGTTAAATTTAATTTTTACTCCAAAGTCGCGTATACGCTGTTCGGGTTCAATGAATGTTCGGCCAATATAATGGCTGCGTATCATTCCCATTTCATAGGGAATGCCGCTGGCACGCGAGTAACCCAGTGCTGCACAAACTGAAGAGTCAGGGATGGGAACCACTATATCTGCTTTTACCGGCGATTGCTTTGCTAACACTGCTCCCATTCTAAGGCGCATCTCATGCACCGATTGTCCAAATATAATGCTGTCGGGTCGTGAAAAGTAGATATATTCAAAAACGCACAATGAATTTTTAACACTTCCAAACGGGAAATATGATTTCATACCATTGGGTGATATCTCCACCATTTCACCTGGTTCAATCTCGCGAATATATTCAGCCTCAATAATATCAAATGCACAGGTTTCTGAAGCAACTACCATGGAGTTGCCTAATTTACCAAGAACAAGCGGTCTGAAACCATAAGGGTCCCGTATAGCGTATATGGTGTTATTGTTCATGACAAGCAACGAGTAAGCACCTTTAATAGCCTTCAGAGCATAAATAAGGGCATCCAGAAAATTGGTAAGTCCTGATCGAGCCATCAAATGGACTATTACCTCGCTATCGATGGATGTCTGGAAGATGGCTCCTTCCTTCTCAAGAGCTCTTCGCAGAATGGCATAGTTTACAAGGTTGCCATTATGAGCAAGAACTATCGGTCCCAGCACTGAATGAACACGAAGTGGCTGAGCATTGCGTAAAAACGATGAGCCAGTGGTAGAGTAGCGGTTATGCCCTATAGCTATAGTACCTTTGAGATTATTGATATGCTCTTTGGTAAATACATCTACAACCTTACCCATGCCGGCATAGCGATAGATATGCTCGCCATCTGATGAGGCAATACCGCTTGATTCCTGCCCGCGATGCTGGAGATTGTAAAGTCCAAGGTAGGTAAGATTTGCTGCTCTGGGGTTGTTGTAAATACCGAAAACACCACATTCTTCACGAGGCTTACAATCACAATACTCATATTCTGTTTTCATATTTTTCCTGAAAAATGGTTAGATTAAGTTATGATGAGAAATGGTTATAACACACCCTGACAATAGACTGTACCTAAAAAGAAATAATAACCTGATTGTCACTATTAATTCATACACAATTACAAATATAATTGGCTTTTATATAAAATCAATAAAAAATTAAATTAAAAAGTTAGTATTGCTATGGTACGTGGATAATCAGATGTATGGTAAAATTAACTATTTTAAAAATTACAATAATCTGCTTGAAATCATAATACAGTGTCAGTACCATCGGCGATAGTTACTAATGAATAGTTCATTGCATTGATAGACAATCTAAGGCTAATGATTGACAAACGGACAATAACAGAGAGTTGTGCGTGGCGGTATTATAATTATCCAGATGGAATGAAAATAAGCTGGCGACGGTCATCCTGAAACGTGGGGAGTCATTCTGAACGGAGTGAAGAATACTGTCGTTTTTTGAAAGGAGAGATTCTTCAGTTGCTACCGCTTCCTCAGAATGACAACGCTGTGTCAATTTCCCTCGCCTTGCGAAGGAGATGGGCAGGGCTGAGGTTACTAATGCTATTTTTGTAGGAAACTTACCAGGGAGCTATCACCATGAAAATATGTATTACCGGTGAGGCAGGATTTATTGGCTCACATATAGTTGAAGAATGTATAAAAAACCACTATGATGTGATAGTCTTTGATAATTTTCCAACAGGTAAAGAGGAAAATTTATCATTTATTAAACAATATCCCACTGCCAGGAT
>DAOLVF010000206.1:0-2886 GCA_035420565.1 Spirochaetota bacterium
CCCTTCGGATGATTTATAGATACACAATACCGAAAGCCCTTTTGCTTTTGCAAAAGAACTCACTGTGCTAAATATAACAATACAGAAAGATACTGTTATTAAAGCGATAGTTTTAATAAAGCTCAATTTCATAACGTATATCCCATTTTGAAGGTTTATCTTTAAGGTACTGTACTTCTGCACCTGCACCAACAGTTTTTATTTCTGCAGCAAGATTTTTTAATCTTTCAGCTATTACTGCAGCCTGTTTTTGCGATAAAGCCATATTGGATTGCTTGCTTCCTACAGCATCAGTATAGGCAACAATATTAATCCTTGTAAAGCCACCCATCTTTGCCAGTTTACCTGCAAGCTGGTCAAGTATCAGCACCCCATGGGTTGTAAGCTCATCACTTCGTCCTTTAAATATTGTATCCTGATTGAACATATATACAATACGTTTGCCCTTCTCCTGCTTTATCAGAAATCCCACCATAAACGGTACTTTCTTTGATACTGCGGTATTGCCTGCATCATCTGTTATCTCCATCTGGGCTTCTAATTGCATATTATACACTGCAGGTTCACCTTTATCATCGGTCCCATCCCAGGAAATTACTTTAGGCGGCATGCCTGCACCATTAATTACTTTAACAACAGCACCATCATCGCGCATAAATCTAATCTGCCACTGCGCAACATCTCCATCAACTGATGGAGTAATACGCAATGGTGTTTGCAGCGGTGTAATTTCATTTGGCTCAACTTTTATGTCAACTGCTACTTTAGTAACGACAGTAACAGTAGCAGCTGGAGACTTAACGACAATCCCATCATCATATTTTATAGTAAGTGCAGCTACATATTCTCCATCAGGTACTGTTTTGAGATTATCATCTAATCCGTCCCATAATACATCATACGGGATAAAGTCATTTCCTCTAATTGTTTTTACAATTCTATTTTTATTGCTTATAGAAACAAACCAGCTGGCTATGTTTTTCTTGTCCGTTGCCTGAATAGTAAAACTTACTGTATCCTTAATTTTATCATCATTTGGGGAAAATTTGGGATATGAAGGGGTCAGAGCAATAGCACGTTTTGCCGCAGATAGTACAATCTCCTGCTTTTTAGAGTTGAATCGCTCACCTGCAGAATTTTGTATGGTAAGCTGAACATAGTATTTGCCTTCCGCAGCCAGCACATTGTTTCTTGCCGTACCATCCCATCTGAATGTTCCCGGCACCGCACCAGCAAGGCTATATTCCTGAATCTTCTGCTCTTTTTCATCATAAATTTCAATCCACCACTGCTGGATACCTTTTTCATCAAATGCAGTTAAACTCAACGTTGCAAAGTCATCCTTGCCATCGCCATCAGGTGTAATAAGCGTTGGATTGGCTGACACAAATAGTACTGGTTTACCACCGGCCCCTTTTGGGCTATATATGCTGAAGAATTTACCTGTTGCACCAAACTTCAGGTCATGTGAGATATATGTTTTATCAGCAGTGGATTTGGGCAGAGTAACATTTGAATACGTATACTCTGCAAACAGATTAAGTTTATCCCAGCTCTGTGAAAGTGAGATTCCTGGCATCATTATGCGCTGATCAAGTGAATCATATTGATACTGCAAAAATACAGAATACAACAACCGCCCGCCAAAAAGATTTTCAACCTGCTGCGTTATTTTAACCATTGGGCCATAATAAGAAACACCCTGCGGAGCCCAGTATGGAACAAGTAGTATATCTCCGGAAGAATACTGGTTAAATTTTGTATCCTCGTACGAATAAATACCTGCAATATCAAAGAACATATTCCATTGCGGTATACGATATACTCGTACTGTAAGCTGGTTAAAGCTAGACAATCGAGTATTGGTATCCGATAGCATGCGGTATTGAAGCGCATTATACCAGAAAAGCCGTTTACTCAATGGGAAATCATATTCAGAAAAATTTATATCAAGAATACCCTCAAACATATCATACGTAATGGCATCTCTAAACTTCATCTTTAACGACTGTGTTAGATCATTTTCATCATCATGACTATACGCTACTTTTACGGTAACTCCAGTACCTGGCGGCATCCACCAGAACCCAGCCCCATAGGACAATGACATATAACTTAGTGATGTATCATACAAAGGATTGCCGTAATCTACCGTACCCGAATACATGGTACCGCCCAGATGTGCAAAAAGCCGCATATACAAAAACCTGAAGGGAACTGCAATTTCAGCAAAAGCTTTGTGCATTGTCACATTCCCTTTAGATGGATAAAAGAGCTGCCCGGTTGTAGCAATGCCTCCAGAATCAGTTTGTTTATTCAATTCATAGCCCGCCTGTAATGCAAAATACTGGCTGGGCTCATATAGACCACTTAAGCCAATACCATAGCGTGTGCGTATATTGTCACTAAAATATATACTATTGCCAGTAATAGAAGGAGCATGTTGTTTTTGTAATTCATAATGAGCCTTACGTGCATATTCAAAATCCGGCTGTGCATTAATGCATATTTCATAGTTTCCCTTAGCATCCTTCCAGTATCCCAAAAATTCATTGATATTGCCCATAGCAAAATTTGCTTCCACGTTCAACGGCTGCACTTTTAAAATATTTGAATAATATTCTCGTGAGGCATTATAATTGCCGTTTTGCAAATAGAAGTTGGCTATTTCTTTATAAATACGCGCATTGTCTATCTCCAGGTCTAAGAACTGCTTTTCATACACATTGCGCATTGTGGCAAGGCCAAATGAAAGCTTTTGGTTAACATCATCATCAATAGATTCCAGTAATGAGTCTGTATTTGCCAGTAAAACTTCAATATCCTGAAGTGGTAACTACTCAGAAAGTAGAGGCACACTCAGGGGAAAATATAGATTGTTTGATT
>DAOLVF010000207.1:0-2850 GCA_035420565.1 Spirochaetota bacterium
CAGCAGAAACTATATACTCAATCAGGCTTTTTTCATCATACATGATTGCCATTGCCCTTCCACCAAGCACATATGATGGACGCACCAGCACGGGATACCCTATCCTGTTTGCCTGTTCAAGAGCCTGCTTCTGGGTAAATGCTATACCATTTTCCGGCTGATGTAAATTTAATTTTTTTACAACCTGTGCAAAACGCTCTCTGTCTTCAGCCCTATCAATTGCATCGGGTGGAGTGCCAAGAATTTTTACCCCATTCGCCTCCAGACGCTGTGCCAATCGCAACGGTGTTTGCCCACCAAACTGAATAATAACCCCTTCAGGTTTTTCTTTTTGATATATATGGATAATATCCTCCAGTGTAAGCGGTTCAAAGTATAGCCTGTCCGAGGTATCATAATCCGTTGAAACCGTTTCAGGGTTGGAGTTTACCATGATGGATTCAACGCCAGCATCACGCAGAGCAAATGACGCATGACAGCAGCAATAATCAAATTCTATTCCCTGCCCAATCCTGTTGGGGCCGCCACCCAGAATCATTATTTTTCGTTTATCCGAATACCTGGCTTCATCCTCATCATCATACGACGAATAGTAATAGGGCGTGTATGCTTCAAACTCGCCGCCACAGGTATCAACAAGTCGGTAGCCGGGGACAATTCCATTTTTTTGGCGATAGTTCCTTATATCATCTTCAAGCTCGGACAATCGTTTTGAATAATCCTTCTGTGAATCAATCCCCTTCGCATACAGTAATGTCAATTCATCCTTATGTGCTAAATATGCCAGTTGCCTGTCCGAATATCCCCATTGTTTCATCCGTACAATAATATCTTTTGATAACCCACTGTTTAATTGTGCAATACAATCATGTTCGGCATCAACCAATTCTTTAAGCTGATGCAAAAACCATGGATCTATCGATGTAAGTGAATATATGGTGTCAACACTCCAGTGTAATTCCAGTGCTTTCTTTATGTAAAAAACTCTATTTTCCTTTGGAATTCTCAAATTCATTTCTATAATGTCATTTTTTTTATTTTCAGATAATCCATCAAGCATTGCATCAATCTTTACATTCCCGTCCGAGCCAAACCCATACCGTTCAATCTCCAGAGAGCGTAAAGCTTTTTGAAATGATTCTTTAAAGGTACGCCCTATAGCCATTGCTTCGCCAACAGATTTCATCTGTGTCCCTAACGTTGTATCAGCACCCTCAAATTTTTCAAATGCCCACCGTGGTATTTTGGTAACAACATAATCTATGGTTGGCTCAAAACACGCCGGTGTTTCACGGGTGATATCGTTGCGGATTTCATCAAGGGTAAGCCCTATGGCCAATTTTGCTGCAATCTTTGCAATAGGAAAACCGGTAGCCTTGGACGCCAATGCTGAGCTGCGGCTAACGCGTGGATTCATCTCAATAACCATAATCCTTCCATCGTCTGGGTTTACAGCAAATTGAATGTTAGAACCACCGGTTTCCACGCCGATCTCTTTTATTATTGCTATTGCCATATCACGTAAAACCTGATATTCCCTGTCGGTTAAGGTTTGTTGTGGAGCTACCGTGATTGAATCACCGGTATGTATACCCATGGGATCAAAATTTTCTATTGAGCACACAATGACAACATTATCGTTTAAATCACGCATTACCTCTAATTCAAATTCCTTCCACCCAATAACTGACTCCTCCAGTAAAACCTGACTGATAGGCGATTCATCCAATCCCCTGCGCACCAGTTCAATAAAATCTTCCTGGTTATACACTATATTGCCGCCGGTACCACCCAATGTAAAAGCAGGACGTATGATAATAGGAAGCGATATGGATTCAAGAACCGTTAGTGCTTCATCTATTGAGGAAGCCAATACAGAACGGGGAACCTGTAAACCTATTGAAAGCATTGCTTTTTTAAATAGGTCCCTGTCTTCAGCTTTTTTTATGGCTTCAATTTTTGCACCTATGAGCTCAACACCATATTTTTGTAATGTACCGCTGTCATAAAGCTGTACTGCTATATTTAAAGCAGTCTGACCGCCAACTGTTGGCAGCAGAGCATCAGGTCTTTCACGTTCAATAATCTGTGCCACTATATCATGAGTAATTGGTTCAATATAGGTCCTGTCAGCAATCTCCGGATCGGTCATAATGGTTGCTGGATTGGAATTAACAAGAACTATCGTATAACCTTCTTCCCTGAGAGCCTTGCATGCCTGTGAACCTGAATAATCAAACTCACACGCCTGACCAATAACAATTGGACCTGAACCTATAATAAGAATTTTTGTAATATCCGTTCGCCTGGGCATCTATATTGAATCCTTTCTATGTGTTATCACACAATATGATTGTGAGTAAAAAAGCAAAGAGCACAGCTTTCCCGTAGACAAATTTTTTCCAAAAAAAACAATAATAACGGCAGGGCAGCATTTTTTTGTTAAAAAGCAGTTAAAGCAGCACGCAAAAAGCTGGTAATAGGTGCCTGTTCTCTGGTATCCTCAATAGTATCACGCAATTCCTTTATTAAGCCACTGGCTTGATCATGAACTGTAGCATCATTGATGATTTTGCCCAATGTCCCTTTGCCGGAATTAATCTTATCAGTTATATCCCGTATATTTTTGAGTACCGAATTTACATTACCCCTGTTGTCAGCAATAAGCCTTGAAAGCAATGTAAATGGATCGCTTACAGCAATACCTGAAAGATTTTCCCGCGTGGTAACAACTGCATACTGTTTCCCATTTTCGTCAACAGGCGTCCCTGGATCTATACTGACATATTTTCCTGCTAATGCTGTTTCATTGCGAATCATAATTTCATAGTTTTCATATAAGGTAAAATG
>DAOLVF010000208.1:0-2832 GCA_035420565.1 Spirochaetota bacterium
CAGAAAAGGCATAGCAACATTATGTATAGGTGGCGGGCAGGGTTGTGCAGTAACAGTGGAGCGATAAAGAATATCACTATATAGAGGCAAAAAAGAGGGGAGCGCATTGCCCCCTCTTTCTTTTAATGTGATGTTGTTTTAGCCATTGCTTGCAAATATTTAAATTTTATTACATTAAATAATGGATAGTTCTTCTTAATGGTAGTATTTATTTGTGTAAACTTTTTTGAACCCGGTGGAATGCTTGGTACCGTTATAATAACATGTATACCATCACTGTGTTGATCAAATTTTATACCTGGCAGGTTGTTTTCCAACGCGTGCAATACCATATTTTGAACATCCTTTTTTGGTTGCTCAAGTTTAAATGTTTGATAGGTGTAAATCCAAACGGGGATTGCAATGGATGTTAATATTATAATGGAAGCGACGATTTTGACCTAATGCTCGTTGAGTAACCTTTTGTTTGTCTTCCAATGTAGGGTGTATCTTCATAATCAAGAATATAAAGACACCAGCAAGAGAGATTGATATTAAATTAAGGTGCTGCAATATAAAATTGCAGCACCTTTTGCAATAGCCCAGTCCAAATTACCTTTTATATTTTATTTTTTGCGGATACCTTTCAGATTGCTGATTTTTTGATAGTTGTGTTTCGTCATTTTATTTCTTTAATGGATTATTATCATAGGTTTTTTTTAAAAAATATCTTTTATGTTCATTGTTCAACCTCTATACTGCACGCCATAACAGTGCCGTTGTACTCTATTGTAGTAGTGAGTATAGCAATACTATTTTTTTTCCTGCTACTTTTCAAAGATAATTGCTGTAATAATAAAAAAATAATGTATTTAAGTGGCTATAATGTGATTATTGTGCAAATGGTATAATATCTATTTCAACAATGGTATATATACAACAATAAATTATATATTGGGATATTTGCCTATTGACTATTTTTGTATATATTGTACAATTAAAGTCACAAAAAAAATAGGAATAGTATATGGCAATTCTACCGGAACTTGTGAAGGTTTTTATTGTTGAGGATGAGGACCTTGTGAGAGATACCCTGTCTCAAAGCTTGCAATTAATTGATAATTTCCAGATTGTTGGTGCTTCAGCAAATATTTCTTCTTCACTTGATACTATACAATCTGCAATGCCAGATGTATGTATTGTTGATGTGCGTTTGCAAAATGAAAATGGCATTGAAGCAAGTAAAACACTAAAAAAACTTTTACCAGATTTAAAAATAATTGTTTTATCGGGATACTTTAATGAGACATTAGCGGCAACTGCATTAGCATCGGGAGCATCAGCATTTTTATCCAAATCTATAGCGGTATCACATCTGGTTGCTGCTATTTTCCACGTTATGGTTCACAACAATTTTTATGCACCACAATTACCTGATGATGTGCTGGAAGGTATAATCATAAATAGTAAAACCTCAAAACGCCTTTGCGCATTGTCAAAAAGGGAAAAGGAAATACTGGAGCTTATTGCCAGGGAATATTCAACCAGACAAATAGCAGAGAAGCTTGGAATCAGTGAAAAAACTGTTCGCAATCACAAATCCAATATCATGGCAAAGCTTGGCATTACCAACCATGTCGGGTTGATTAAATATGCCTATTATATGGCAATGATATGATCATTGAATGACAAGCTCAGCCATTGCAACTGGATAGGTATCAACAATACAGTAAGCATTAACCTTCCCTTTCACTTCACCCTTATCAAATTGTATAGCTACCTCTGTCACATAATTATCAATTGCGGTTACTGTCGTTTGCTTTGTATAGTATAATGGTAATGGCTTCCCTGTTGTACTGTGCTGCAACATGATGCTGTAAACATGATTATCCTTCAATAGCATCGAATTTTCAAATTGAGCTTTCACAAAAGTTTTGCCTGCTTCAAAGGATATTGTTCCAACACCGTGCGGCATACAGGCTATACCGCTAGTATGCAGGTTCATGTTCAATCCGCCAAATACTGCCATGTGACCGGTGTCAAATTCGGTCATCCCCATGAGTTTTAAAAATCTGCCATAAAATTGAATCTCATCACCCAATGCAATGGCAAAAAGTTCAGGTGCTCTGGCGATAGCTCCGGTAATGGGATCTACTTTTGTGGAAAGCCTGTATTGTCCAAATGGCATATCCCATGAGCCTATGAAATTGATTTTAAAGCCATCATAGTTGTACAGTGTTAAGAGACCATTATCGTATAAAAGATACAGCGGATATCGTGCTTCAAGTGCTGGATCAACGACGGTTTTACCATCCTTAAGCTTTCCACCAATTACCCAGACAATCATGGCATTGTTACTATTGCAAACAATCCCGCCTATATAGTGCAATGAATCAAAACCAATCTGATTCCATGAAGGAAGCATGGTTGGATTAGGTGCTGAAAGCCGTTTCAATTCAAATACCGTTTGTTTATTTCCTGCTTTAAGCGGTATTGTATACGGCATTGTACCAGTGTGAGGAGCTATGGCAAAAGAATAGGTTACATCAAAATTTCCGCCTCTGGAACCACCAAAAAATTTAAGACCAAACCTGCGCATATTGCTTATATAGTTTCCTTTTATGCGCACACTCATAGTGCTGGTTTTTTTGCCGCTCCACACCTCCTGTGGCACAAGGATAAAAAACTGCTTGTTGGCAGAAACAAAAACCTTAAATGAAGGATTTCCCGTAACTTTTAAATCCAGCGTATCACGGTCAATGGCTGATTTTATTGTGTTGCTATTGTTCCGAACAAATAGTGTAAATGCTAACGGTTGATTGGCATCAATCATTGCTGGCGGCTGTTTAAAAA
>DAOLVF010000209.1:0-2829 GCA_035420565.1 Spirochaetota bacterium
AAATCATACAATGACCGGGATTGAATGGATATAAATTTATCGAAACAATAAACCTGTTTGTACGGTACACTTCCAGATTAACAACATCCTCCGCTTTATCCCGTATCGCACAGAGGATACAGGTATGCTTATCATTCTTTTTCCCAACATATTTTATTTTTTCAGTGTTAAAAAGATACCATCGCTTAAATTTTTCAAAATAATCCTGTATCACACAAATACTCCACGGATATCATGAGCGGGATTGAAAATTTTTCATTACTTTTGTTCGCCTTTTTCGTATTAATGCTACATATACTGTAAAAGCAATAATTATAGCAATACTAAATCCACTTGTTATGATATAGATTAAATCAAGCCGTTTAATGGTTGCAATACGGTTTGTTAATTGTTTGTCTAAATATTCAATTTCAACCTCTACCAATTTTTTGGTAAATTCTATTTCCTGTTTTGAGAATACATGCACCAATTGATGGAAATACCGCTTTAATTCAAGATATCGTACCATGCTATCTTTGCTTTCAACATTGCGCTGGTTAAGATATTCCAGTGAATTTTCAATATCTTCAATATTTTTCTCAATATTAATCATTGAACTAACCAGCTCACGTGAATATTCTACACTATGGCAACTGGAACATGTCTTATCGGATATAATATGATATGTTGAACGTTGAACATTATGATCGCCATGGCAATCTACACAATTGGGAGAACCAATCTTTAATACCGAATCATAATGAGGACCGCGTTTAAATTGTGTTAAAGCCTCACCATGGCATTCTGCTCTACCACAAAACTGCGGTATATCCTTCTTTACCGGTTTTCCAATAAACCCTGTTTTCTTATCTTTAGCCTGTTTTACATCATTTACTGTGTGGTTACCGCCATGACATCCATCGCACTCTAAATTTTTTTTTGCATGGATGCTGTTTTCCCATTCAAGCACTACTGACCGCGGTTTTCCATTAAGCGTAAGGTGACATTGAATGCAATAATTCACATCTTTAGAACTATCGCCCACATTTTTTTGAGCATATACCATGAATATGCTGCAAATGAAAAATAAAAACAATAATAACAGTATATAATGTCGTTTCATAAAACAACCTCAAACCATTCTGGCATTAAGCCTCCGCATACTATTATCTATTTCGACAGCATTAATACATTACACAAGCACAATCCCATAGATGTTCATAATAAACAATATCAACGAGATAACAACATTTGCATATACACCTGCAATAATATCATCCATCATAATACCCAATCCGCCTTTACAATGTTCAAGCTTTTGAATAGGGTATGGT
Organism: Spirochaetota bacterium; assembly: GCA_035420565.1. Taxonomy (GTDB): domain Bacteria; phylum Spirochaetota; class UBA4802; order UBA4802; family UB4802; genus UBA4802. Next base: position 1,314 of record DAOLVF010000209.1, read on the forward strand.
TTCATAATATCAAATAGTCTGAAAAATATAAAACCCAGCAACACTGACAACAAGCTAAATGAATGGAATAACATGGTTACCCAGAAGCCAAGCATCTCATCCAGTACAACAGCATGAGGATCTTTCATGGCAAAAAAAATTTCAGCATCATCACCCAATTTTATTGATGGATAAAGAATAACAGTAACAAGGATAAGATTTACCATTATTCCATACTTTCCACACAACTGATGAATAATGATATAGAACAGTAGAGCAAGGAAAGCACCAACCGTGCCGGAGCCTTTTGGAAAATATCCAGTATATAATCCCGTAAAAAGAAATTCTTTCCAGAACATGAGCAATTTAATCCTTCTTTGCATAGGGTGGCACAAACAATTTCCAGTTAGTTACAATATATCGCAAACCGGAAAGCGCTGTTAACAATGTCACTATTGCCATTATACAATATGGGCAAACGATGAGCCATTTATGGTGCAAGTCTGAATTTATTATCTCTACAATTGTTTCATACTTTAACGCACTTAACTGGGCTATTTCAAGCTGAACATTTTTAATGGAGTTACGAACAATAAACACCATAATAATCAAAATAATTGATATCATCTGGAATGCTGTTTTTACCTTCCCCAATCGACTTGTTCTTAGCGATGTGCCTTTCTTGATTGCCAGATATCGCATCAGCGTAATCAAAAGATCACGCCCAATGATAACAATAACCATCCACAAGGGAATGAAAGGATCTAAAAATAAAAAAGCAATCAATGCCGAAATAACAAGGAACTTATCCGCTAACGGATCCAAAAATTTTCCTGTTTCCGTTTCCTGCTTCAGTTTACGGGCAGTCCATCCATCTAACAAATCAGTTAACGAAGCTATGACAAATATAACAAGCGCCCATATTCTATGTTCTATGGTGGGCGTAAAAATCAAATATAAAAATAGCGGAATCAGAATAATTCGTGATAATGTCAATAAATTTGGTATATTCAAATGAGTACTCCAATACGGTCATATTCTAATGTATCAGTTATTTTTGCCAGCACGATATCATTGACATTAATACCATCTGCGGTCAAGAAAAAAATACCATCAATATCGGGGGCATCATATTGTGTTCTGCCGATGTAGTTATTTGCATCCACTTTTTCTTCAACAAGCACCTCAACTACATTTCCTATAGTTTTTTCCAATCGTTGCAACGATATTGTTTGCTGCAATTGCATCAGTCTGTTGTAGCGTTTATCTTGTGTTGCTTTTTTAACCATACCACTCATGACACTGGCTTTTGTTCCTTCTTCAGGTGAATACATAAATACACCAACCCTGTCAAGCTGTGCTTCTTTTATAAAATCAAGCAGGACAGCAAAATCATCGTCGTCTTCGCCAGGGAATCCAACCATAAACGTTGAGCGTATAGCTATATCAGGGATTGCTTTGCGTAATTTTTCTACAAGGCGTAAATATCTTTTAGCATTCCCTTTTCTGTTCATGGCACGCAATATCTTTGTGCTGG
>DAOLVF010000210.1:0-2822 GCA_035420565.1 Spirochaetota bacterium
TTTTTAGCGTTGGAAGTATGATTTTTTAGAATTTTTATTTTTGTTCAGAGGCTTCCGTTATAAAAATATCTTGACAAATTGATGGTAATAATGTATTACTTATCTTCATATTGAGGGAAACGCAACTACTCAGCTAAAATTTTTCACGTAGAAAAAAATTTTGCTTTTTATTGTAGAGGCATATTGTAGATTATGTTTCATAAAATAAGAAGAAGCTGAAACGATATATGAACAGGGGAAACAAGCAGTTGTTGATTGTATTCTTAAATGAGTTGACAGGATAGGAAGACTTGAAAGTCAACTTAATACAAACACTCATAACAGCAGCAAAGCGCCATCAAGTGATGGATTGAAGAAAAAGGCAAGGACGCGAAGTCAAAGGAAGCGAACGGGGGAAAAAACCCGCAGGAAGTCTGAGGCATTTGATGTGATAGGTATAGTACCATCTTACCAACATTGGAAGGAGCATATGCACTCCACAAAAGTATTGGAGCATCAATCGATTTAGAACAGCTGGAAAAGTATGAAAAGGAATATACACACATTCTACGTGAAGGGTTTAGGGTTTTTTTCTTAATAGCTGAATAGTTACTAATATTTAAGGTTTAAGGGAAATATTTAATCATCATCAATTTTATCTGGAGGATAGTGTCATGAGGAAATCAATGCTGAGTATTATGGTGCTAATTTTTATGATGTCGGCTTCAAAAGTTTTTGCAACTGATATTAATATTGGTACTGTTCCACTTCCCAATTTATATATTGCAGCACCGCCAATTCAATTACCATGGTTTGAAATGTATGTTGGAAAAGAACAATCAGGTGACTTGGGTGTTTGTTATAGTAGTGTACAGGGTGATGCGATTGATGGCAAGCATGTAGGAATAGGATTTGTCGGGTTAGGGAATATTTGGGGGCCTTATATAGGGATAGCAATTGGAACCTATTGCGATTTCAGCTGGGGAAATTTGTATGATAATGATAAGCTTGATTACATAAATTTCAATATTAGAATACCTGTGTCACTAGTAATCCAGGTTGTCAGGATAGATAACGCTGCAATCAATATATATGGCGGAGGTGATATTAATGGCAAATCTACTTGGTTTGATTTGCCCACTGTAACTACTGGTAACTCTTATGACACTTATAAGCTAACATCTTTAGCAGGTTCGTTCCCATTAGGGTACCATGTAGGGCTTCAGGCAAGCGGTAGGTATGCAGGACTAGCTATTACGGCACTTGCAGGGATGCAAAGTATATATTTCAAAGAAAGTAAATATGAATATGAAAACACAGACGATGATAATACCTACTATTTCAAAATACCTGCTGAAACAATAAAAAATTATTTTTATGGTATAAAGTTAAGTGTAATCCCATGGGATATTTCATTAAGTTACACCTATCAAAAATTTGATAAGTCGGATAAGACAGGATTTCCTGAATTCTCACAACATACATTTATGATTACATTTTTAGTTGCTGGAAAACATGCTGATGTTAAGGAAGAGAAAAAGGAGGAAAAACCAAAACAGCAGGTTGATGCTGTATAAATTTAAAGGTTGTAAACTATGGTGGTACTTTTTTTTATGTCAATTTAACTTAATGAGGTTAATATGAATTCTGCTAAATCATTTGTGAATATGATTGCCATATCTTCGTTATTAATAATCGGTGGCTGTGTATCACAGCAGGAAGTTAAACCTGTAAAAAAATTTCCGTTTCCTGAACCAATAGTATACAACATAGCTTTTTGCAAACCAGTTAATGTTTATACTAAAGAGAAGGCAGATGCCATTTTACAAAATTTGCAGCCTTACATTTATCAGTTGCGTAGTGAAGATGTTTTGGCAAAAACTGATGATGTAATTGTGGATAACGAAGCAATAAAGATAAATTGGAATTGGGAAGAACTGCAAACTGAAACCTTATCCCAGAAATCAACAACTTCACAGGAAAATGATGTTACCGGTGATGTCATAAAAGGGATATTAAGCGGAAAAAAAGAGGATATGATTGGAGCCTTGATATCAGGAGCTGCAAATTCATCATCGCAAACTACCACAACCAATATGCAGGTTACGAAAAAAGTTGAAAAGCATAATAAAACAATCATTATGTTTGAAGATGTGAGTAATATATTCAGATTTATGTCTAATTACATTATTATTAGATTAAAAAGTGGTGAGGATGTTTATATAATATGTAATAATGAATATTATCTGCAGAAATGGATTGATGCTTTTATGTCTGCAATGAAAGCACGCGGTTACAATACTGATTTTACACTGGGTGTAATGTGTCAGAAGCAACCAATGAATGCTGAGCAAATAGATTACTTGCAGGTCAATAGCGGTGCAGTGGTATTGGGCATTATGCCAGGCAGCCCCGCAGCAGAAATGGGTCTGGAATATCTTGATGTTATAACAAAAGTAAATGGGATGGCAATATCATCGGGTGAAGAGTTAACAGCGTATATAAAAAGCAAAAAGCCCAAAAATAATGAACGGTTGACATTTGAGATTGTAAAATCAAAAAGAGAAGGAGAAGAGGTATCAAAAGTTGTTATTAGAAAGGATCTGATTGTAAAGAATTAAAAATCCAGTGATTTGATATATATATCATTAAATTCATGATGCTGTGATAAATCAATGGTTGTAATATGTTCTTTTCTTTGTAGTAACCTTTGTAAAAATTCATTATCTGTGCATGCAGTAATTGCTGCTTTTAGGCTTGTGTTCCCTGCACAATGATAGGTTGCTTGTTTAAATTCAGGCAGAAAGGATAATTCATTAAAATTATCAATATTTATATGTTGC
>DAOLVF010000211.1:0-2794 GCA_035420565.1 Spirochaetota bacterium
TACACTCTTTTCATTGGCAATAGGCACAGGTCCAAGGGATCTATCGGTTACCCTGACCCCAATAACCTTACTGCGTAATCCCGCTAACGCTGCACCCAGGGTAAGCCCTGCCATAGTTCCTGCCGAGCCCAATGCACACACAATATAATCTGGCTCCAGCATAAGCCCCTGCTGTATCTGCTGCTGTAGTTCAAACGCAGCATTTACAAAACCTACCGTTCCCAGTGGCGAGGAACCGCCGGCATACAAAAAATAGGCATCGTGCATTAACCGTTCAAATGTATAAAACATAACGCCGGCTTTCAGCATGGTTTTGTAATATTTTAACTGTGCATTATAGCGGCACAATAACAGTAAATTTTTTTTTACATACGCGGTTACCGGCTGGTAAAACAAAAGAAGCCTGCATGCAAGCCCCAGCTTCTGGCAAAACATAGCGGTTGCCAATCCATGGTTGGTGCCAATGCCCCCCATGGTAACAACCCTTGATTTATTCAGAGCCTTTGCCTCCGCTAGCGTAAATTCTAATTTTCTTACCTTATTGCCGCCATATACCTCTGAAGATAGATCATCCCGCTTAATCCATAGATTATCATGAGAAAAATGATGCAGTCGTTGTACAGGCGTCGGGAATTTGCCAAGTGACAGCCATGGTAATTGTTGCAACGCTTCCCATGTATCCAGCAGCGGTAAAGTTTTCACAGGCTACCTCCAGTCTTCTTTTGTGGCGATAGCTACTATGTCAAAACCCTGCCTTAGCAGAAATCGTTTGCGTAAATAATAGTACGCCACACCACTCAAAGCAAACAGTAGAAATAAGCCAATCTTAAGCAGCGATTGCAGATCTACCAGAATGATGATGCAAAAAAACACTATGAGGATAAAACCCGCAAAAGTACAGAGGTACAACCACACCCCTTTTAATTTAAAATGTGCCTGCATGTAACGCTCAGGATACAGTTTTGGAAATCGCAGCGCTGCAATAAGAATAGGAAGAAAGATGATAATGCCACCCAATGCTGAGTACGATGCAAACGTTTCAATGGAAAAATTTGAAAGGATACCTGCAAGCGATAGTAACCAGATAATGGTTAGCAGTATATGAGGCGTGGCAAATTTTTTATGAACATTTCCCAACCATGCTGGAAGCAGCCTATCATTGATAATGATAAGCAATGACTTAGTGCCTACAATAAACAGGGCATTGAGCGTTGTGATAAGGGCAAGCACTGCACCGCCCAGGATAAAAAACATAAACCCGGCACTGGACAGTATTGATTTGCTTATGAACACTAAAGGCTCTTCAGCCTGTGATGTTGTATGCCATGGAAGAGCACCTGTTGCAGCAATAGCCACAAGAAGGTACACTATGGCAACAATGGGAAAGGTAATAAAATATGCCCTGGGTATAGTTTTCCCCGCATCTTTTATTTCACCACCCAATTCAATAATCCCATTTGATCCTAAATAGGTAAAGGTAAGCAGTGCAATCCCCACTGCAAGATTCCCAATACCCTTCTGAAAAAAATTTTCAAAATTTTTACCATCAAGATGAACAATACCAGCAAATGAAAAAAACAGCAAGGCGCTTACCAGGATGATAACCATGATTGCCTGCAAAACGGAAGCAGGTTTAATCCCGATAAGATTTACCAGGTAAAATACTGTTACAAGAACTATCGCCATACATTGCACAGACATAGCAGGGAAAAAAGTAGCTATGTACCGCGCGCAGGATATGCTGTACAGTGGAATCTGTCCAAAAAATGTTGCAAGTACATAAATCCATATGCCAGCAAAGGCAACACCCGGTGATACCATACGGCTAGGATATTTATAATTGCCACCAACTGACGGAATTGCCGACCCCAGCATTGCAAGTGGAAGCATGCTTAAAAAGACGGGAATCACCGCCAGCAAATAGGCAAGCGGTAATGCAGGTCCCACAATTTTGAGTACAATGCCCGTAAAAACAAAAATACCGCCACCAATGGTAAATCCCACTGCAATAAAGGTAACCTCCGCAAGTCCCAGTACCCGTTTTAAGTTCATGGTTTTATTGCTGTTCATTGCTTTTTCACCATCTATTGTATACTATGTTTGCTCATCACTGAACAATCATTTGATGCCACTTTGTATGGACTTTGTTATATTTTCAAGGATGTCACTATAAACATTTTTAATCCTTTCAAAGATTTCTACGGATGTTATTTCATCATAAATATGTGCGCTCATATTCCTATCCTCCAGCATGTCAGGGAGTATTTCATCATCTTCTATTATTCGGTTCCTGAAAGCCTCTTTTATACATGCTCTGGGATTATTACATTCAACACCATTATATAATAATATCGTTTTTAATGTTTTCCATAAAAGCTCAACCGTAAACTCAAAACGCTGTATAGTACCATCTTTTTCTAAATCGGTTTGAGCAATACTTACCGCTTCTTTTAGTGATGTAACAGCATTTTCCAATTTTTTAACAGATAGATATATCTCACTTTTTTTCATAGATTACAACCCCTGACTCTTTTATACTATCCTTAAAGGTATCATCTACCTTACGTAACACTATAATATCAACAGAATATAATCCACTAACATCATCAATGAGTTCTTTCATCTTCCGCATTTCCCTGAATGTAAGTGCTTTCTCGCCTTCAAGCGCTATATCAATATCAGAACCTTTATGTGCATTGCCTTTTGCTCGCGAGCCAAACAAGATAATCCTGGCGGGATCAGCTTTTTCAACAATAATTGATACAATTTTTTGTATTATATATTCTACTTTACT
>DAOLVF010000212.1:0-2792 GCA_035420565.1 Spirochaetota bacterium
GAGAAGATTTTATGAAATACCGTGACGCAATTGTGATGTATTTAAAAAATCATGGGTTTAATGAATATCACCAGAATAACGCATAAAGGGATTTGCTATGATTGATATAACCGTCATAATAATATTGGTTGTTATTGCCACAGTTCTTTTGTGGACGGTGGTGCTATTTAAAATTGTTATGAGCCCGTTTGCAATCAGGGACAAATGGAAGCTATTGGGTGTGCTGCTCATTTTTGCGCTATGTTATAGTATCCTGCCGTCGTGGGCAACAAAAACATTGCACCTCAAAAGCTATACTATACCCTGTATCATTGTGAGCATTCTTTTTGTTGGGCTTGTGATCCTGTACACAATGATCAATGCACGGTTAAAAAAATACAAATAGGGTTGCGATAGATAGTTTATAGGTAACATGGTTTTGCCAATTCCAAAACGCGGATAATGCGATTATTGGTTGACAGGTATCCAATACCCGGGTAGAATACCATGATAAATCAGCAACTCATAAAGAAATTTCAAGGAAACGATGATTTTAGAAAGAAAATATGATATTGAAGAAATACAAAAACGCATACGCTATTACCCTGTAACAGCCATTATTGGTCCACGGCAATCAGGTAAAACAACATTGGCAGGGATGTTACGACCTGATATGATATTTGATCTGGAAAATCCTGTGGATATGGCTGCCCTTGAAAATCCTGTTTTACAACTTGATAAAGAAAAGGGATTGATAATCATAGATGAAATACAGCTAAAACCAGAACTTTTCCCGGTATTGCGATATCTGTGCGATAAAAATCCTGAATGCAGGTTTTGTATATTAGGAAGTGCTTCTCCTGATATAATCAAACAATCATCGGAGTCATTGGCGGGAAGAATATCATTTTATGTGCTCATGGGATTTCGTAAAGAAGATTTACCACACAGTTTGCTGGAGCATTTTCACTTCAGAGGTGGATTGCCTCGTTCATTGTTAGCTCCGGATGATACTACAAGTGTTATGTGGCGTAAAGATTACGTTAAAACATTTTTAGAACGAGATATTCCATTGCTTGGCATACGTATTCCGCCCTATACCTTGTTGCGATTCTGGCAGATGCTGGCACATTATCATGCAAATGTTGTTAATTTTTCAGAGATAGGCAGGTCATTAGAGATTTCGGATACGCAGGTCAGGCGTTATATTGAGATTTTAGCAGGTACCTTTATGGTTCGCCTATTACAGCCGTGGTATGCCAACATTGGGAAGCGTTTGGTAAAACGTCCAAAATTATATATCAGAGATTCCGGTATACTGCATAGCCTTCTTATGATAGAAAGCAAGGACGCGTTGTTGCGCCATCCAAAGTTAGGAGCCTCATGGGAAGGATTTGCACTTGAAGCGGTTGTGCGCTCAATAAAAAAGAATGATGATGAAATTTTCTTTTATGGTGTCCACAGTGGTGCTGAACTGGATATGGTATGGCAACATGGTGGATATGCATGGGGTTGTGAGTTTAAATTTTCTGATGCACCGGTGCTGACAAAATCAATGCATAATGCAGTACAGGATTTGCAGTTAAAAAAGGCATGGATAGTATATCCGGGTCAAAAAAAATATAAAGTAAAAAATACCATTGAGGTGATACCATTTGACGATATACCGGATGTATGGGTATATGATTAACAAATAATGATATAAAAAATTTTGCACTTTGTAAAGCAAAGCAGGTATGTCTAAAGTAACTATAATGGAAGATGAAGTAATGAATGGTGTTTGCCATGGGCGATAGTCACTCTTAATCGATAATGCCGGTGGCGAGGACAGTCAAAGCAAAGAATCTTGTTTTGTTGTATTAAAAGAATAGATTCTTTGGGGACGGTGTTTATTAAAATGACAATGGTGGGTATGTCATCCTGAGCCGAAGGCGAAGAATCTATTTGCTAAAACGACATATTCTTGTGTTGCTTTGCTTCTTCTGAGTGACGATGGCAAATATTTTATTGCAAGGGGGACTTATGAAAAAGCTTATTGTAGTGCTGGTTATAGCAGGTGTGGTTATTGCACAGCCACTGTTTGCAGCAACCATTACAGGTACTGCACCACAATTACGTGTATATGTAGGTGGATCATGGAACACAATTGATGTATCAACAGAATTTAATCAAGCCATACTTGATGCCAATGCCGAATTGGCAAAGTATGATGATCAGGATAAACTGGCTACTGGTTTTGCCAATGCCAACATGTATTCAACCAATGCCGCCACACAGCAGGGCTATCCCAACTATAGCCTGTTTGCCATCACCACCGGCGTTATGGTTGGCGCTCAGGCACCTACTACCAATGTTGATTATTATACCAATGGCAAGATTGAGGATGATATAGAAAACAAAGGGGATTTATATGCTGGTGTTGCAGGGAGTGCAGCCGTTAATGTAGGGATAAACGCAGGGATGATTATTCCGGGGCTTTATATCAATGTAAAATTTGGTAAGTTTGACAGTACCTGGGTATATGATGATGACGACTTCAGCTGTGATACCATGATTATTGGTGGCGGCATTACCTATAGCCTGTTTGATGAAGCAGGCACTGGCTTATTGCGCTGGCGTGGCCTGACCATTGGCACAGGCTTGGTATATCAAACAACCGATGTCTCATACCGGGTTGATTTAGACTCAAAGACAGATTCCTTTACAGTGGACCCTGGTACAGGTACCGACGTTACTGGCAGTGTCGTTGTTGACCCTTCATTTGACATTACGCTTGATATGTATACATTAAGCGTTCCCTTTGAGATCAATAC
>DAOLVF010000213.1:0-2779 GCA_035420565.1 Spirochaetota bacterium
TCGCATGACAAAAAAATAATAACATCATTATGTGCGATAGTTACTGTATAGTGTACCTGCTTTGTTAAAAAGTAACAAGGCACCGTGTCAATCCAAGCTTATCGCCTGTCAATCTGAACCAGGTGAAGAATCCCACCGTTTTGTGTGCCGCTGGCATTCTGAGCGGAGTGAAGAATCTTGTCGTTTTGTGAACGAATATATTCTTCTGGGATTCGCCCCTCAGAATGACGAAAAGGGATATCGTTATTATGATTCCATTACATTTATGGATAGAATGTAATCATTGCAAAAATTTTTATTTTTGTAAAGCAACTATCAAAATATTTTTTTTTACTATTCCTGAGCGCGCTATTTTTTTATTGATCCTTTATACTTTATTTTGTATAAATTTTACCATAAGTCTGGACGGAATTAAATTTAACCATGAGCATTGTTGAAAAATTAGCACAAGTTATTGCCCATGATATGCACCTTGATGAAAAAACTATCAACGAGCTGCACGATCTGTTTACCATAAGCGATGACGATACAAAGGCAATAGAAAAAATACAGGAAATCATAAAATTGTCACCTGATTTCTGGAAAAATTTCTATAGCCGGTGTTTAAACGATACTGCATTGCAAAAAATTAATTCTGATTCACAATTTTTTAAAAAGCACAAACGTGCCATTATAGACTATTTTATAAAATTACCGGAACAAAAAATTGATTATGATTATTTCATTAGCCGCTTTGCCATAGGCATACAGCTTGAAAAAGCTACTGTAGAGCCAATTCTGTTTGCAAACATCTTGAGCAATTTGTATATACAGCTCATACAGTATTGTGAGGATATAATTCATGATACATCACTACTTACAGAGATAATGCAGTCATACTTAAAAATTGTTTTTTTAGATTTAACATTGATACTGCATGCCTATTTTTTTATGAAGGAAAAAAAGCTGTCCGATGCAAAAAAGGAACTGGAGCGCCTGGGAAGGTCATATCGTTTAATCCATGAAATCAATGATCTTATTGTTCGCACAACCGATGAAAACACCCTGTATGAAAATGTTGCTAAAATACTGGTTGTCGTGGGCAATTTTGACCTTGCATGGATTGGTATGGTCGATAAACAGCTCAATGTAGTACCGGTTGCATCGTATGGAGAAACCCAGTACCTGAATGATATATATATTAACATTGACCCATCATTGCCCGAAGGTAATGGACCTACGGGAACTGCAATCCGGGACAAAACCATAATCAGGATTAACTACCCCGATGAAGATCCGCGCTTTAGCCCGTGGAAGGAACGAGCCGCCAAATTTGATTTTAAATCCATTGTAGCAATACCCATCATCGTTGATGACAATACCCATGCAATTGGCGCCATTACGTTATATTCGCATAATGAACACTTTGTCACACTGGGTGAAGCGGCACTTTTGCAGGAGGTTGCCAATGATATCTCCTTCGCGATAGACCACATACGAAAAAATAAAAAGATTGAAAAGATCCTTTTTTATGATGAGCTTACCGGTCTGGGGAATTACAATTACTTTTTATCTGCCCTGACCTCACAGATACAGTTAGCTTCATCACAAACGATGCAATTGGCCGTTGTTACTATTGATATTGATAACTTTACTGCCATCAATAACTCATTTGGCTTCAACACAGGCGATGCTATACTGCGTGAATATCGCAACCGACTTCAAAATAGTATAGATGCAAATCTTATTGCACGCGATGGCGATGAGTTCTTCATACTTTATCCTTACATTGATGAGATGGGGCTGACATCCTTTATCAGCGACCTTAAACTGATAGCCACAAAACCATTAATTGCTATGAGCCATGAACTGGTTATCTCGTACTGCATCGGTATTGCAACCTATCCAAACGATGGCAAAACTGCTGAGGAGCTTCTTAATAAATCAAGGATTGCTCTGACCGAGGCAAAAAAGAAGGGAAGCAGCAGTATATGCTACTATTCAGAGGAACTTTTTCAAAATAGCATTCAAAAAATTGCTCTGGAAAAGGAATTGCGCAGTGCACTCAAAAACAATGAATTTACCCTTTACTATCAGCCAAAAATAGCTGTAGCGTCGCGTAACATTTCAGGGCTGGAAGCGCTGTTACGATGGAATCACCCGGAAAAAGGCTTGCTGCCACCATCTGATTTTATTGCTATTCTGGAATCATCTGATATGATAATCCAGATAGGGAAATGGGTTGCAGCAGAGGTGGCAAGGCAGGTGCAGATTAATCCAATGTTTCAGGAAAAAAGTTTTATCATGTCATTTAACGTATCCCCCAATCAATTTTATGATTCAGCATTTATATTTGATATAATCAAAATAGTTAAAAGCTCGGCTATTAATCCCTGCAATTTGGAAATAGAAGTAACTGAAAATATTTTAATGTCGGATGCAGAGAATGTCATTGATACCTGCAATAAATTACAACAATTTGGCATTAACATCTCAATAGATGATTTTGGAACAGGGTATTCGTCACTATCATATCTTAAAAAGATGCCGGTATCTACTTTAAAGATAGATGCATCGTTTGTCAATGGCTTGCCGCATAACAAAGATGATGTTGAAATTGTTAAAACCATCATCCTTTTAGCCCACTCACTGGGTAAAAAAACCATCGCTGAAGGAGTTGAAACCAGGGAACAATTAGATGTTCTTGTAGATTTAGGGGTTGATGAGGTTCAGGGATATTATTTTTCAAAACCAATGCCCATCCATGAATGTGTTGATTATTGTAAAAATTTTAATCCCG
>DAOLVF010000214.1:0-2759 GCA_035420565.1 Spirochaetota bacterium
GTAGTGTATATAGTACCGATAACTATCGCATAGCATAATTATTATGATGTCAAGAAGATAAAATGTATGGGTCATGCACTAATTTTTATCGCAAGGTATAGGTGCACCATTGCAAGGTGAGTGTAGCAATTCATAAGAAGACTTCCATTATTGTTTTTGCAATGTTGTGTATCATCTATTAAATGTGCAAAACTATTTTATACTGAAAGTTTGTATTTTCATGTTATTGGCGATATCATGTAGCAAGCTAATCAAAAAATATGCTTCACTGCTCCAATTAAAAAGTGCAATTAAATGCTGCATTTTGAAATTTGGTATCAATTATTAATTTTTCAAATAAATTATTGCTGGACTATAATTATATACTATGTTTTAAATAATAGCATCGAATATTGAGAGATAACCTGTATGTCAAAACGTCCAGCATGGTGGCTCGTGATTCTGGCAAAGATTTGGCCAATAACATGGTTAAGTGCACGGGCAACACAGAGTAAAATTATTGGACCCATCGTAAAAAGAACAATGCTACCTTTTTTTAACAAAAAAAATCTCAATATCACCTATCTGCCAATCAATATAACTGTTGCTCCTTCAAGTACCCCAATACCTTTATTGATTGTTGAGGCGATAATCAAAAGATCAGCTCATCGTGTTATTATAAAACGATGCACATGCAGGGATGCAAAGAAGTGCAGGGAGCATCCAATAGATTACGGGTGCCTGCTTATGGGCGAAGGGGCAAAAGAGATTGATGCACGTGTAGCGGATCATGTCACAATAAATGACGCAATAGCTCATCTGCATAAATGTATTGAGGAAGGGCTTATCCCTATGGTAGGAAGGGTAAAGATTGATAATCTGATATGGGGTGTAAAAGACACGGGGAAACTTTTGACCATGTGTTTTTGCTGCCGCTGCTGCTGTACCATTTTAAATTCAGGTAAATATCTTCCCGCGGGTGCAGCGGCATCTATTGTCCGGCTTCAGGGAATAACCATTACTGTTGACCGTAATGCATGTATCGGGTGTGGCACTTGTATTGATGAATGCTTTATGGATGCTATACGTATAATTGATGGCACAGCAGTTCATAATGATGCAATCTGCAAAGGATGCGGGAGATGCGCTTATGTATGTCCACATAATGCAACATCTCTATCAATCAGCAATGTTGATGCGGCAGTAACAGAAATTTATTCCCGCATTGCGCAGTATATGCAGTATGAATAGGAGGTTAAATGATAAGCAATAAATATTTCTGGTATGTTTTAATGTCAGGAGCATTGGTTTTGTGGGCATTTGCTATTGCATTGATATATTTATTTCCTGAGTGGGATTATAAGGCTGTGCTTTTTATAGGGCTGATTATTTTGCATGGTGTCGAAATCCCATATGTGCTTACTATATTGAGAAAAGATGTATCAACAATACCTATCGCCATAAAGACTTTTTTATTTGGCTTTACCTGGTGGCTACCGGTTAAGAAAGGCATATTGCAAGGGTAATAGTATGCGATTACAATATGGCCCTAATAAAACAATCGTTCGTCTGGTTGTAATGCTTTCATGGCCTATAATACTATTGGGAAAACGGCTAAGTTCATATCCTGTATTAAAGCATATCATCAATCCTTTTTTTAAATATCCACACAATGAAGTTACAGCAGTTCCCATTAATGTGGCGATAGCTCCTCCGGACTCTGTATCATTGCCTGTTGAAGTGCTGGTAGAGGTTGTAAATCGTGTCCATACTATCTTCATTTTAGATGAGTGTATCTGCCGTGGTCTGATGCATTGTAAAAATCATCCTGTCAGTATTGGATGCATGGCTCTGGGTGAAGCCAGTTTAACCATACATCCATCACATGGACATAGAGCAACAAACGAAGAAGCTATAGCACATATAAACAAGGCAGCACAGGCAGGGCTGGTGGCAAATGTGGCACATGTGTGGATTGATCCAGTTGCATTTTTTTCAGTGCCTTTTCATAAGCTTATGTTCATCTGTTTTTGTGATGACTGCTGCTGTCTTTATAGAAAACATATGAAAAAGCGTGGAGAAAATTTAAATAAAGCATATAAAAAATTACCAGGTGTTTCGGTTGTCATTAATCATGATATTTGCAATGGCTGCGGTGTTTGTGCTGAACAACGCTTTGTTGCAGCAATAGATATGAAAGATGGGAGCCCGGTCATAGGGAGCGATTGCAAGGGCTGTGGAAGGTGTGTACAGTCCTGTCCTGTGCATGCAGTACACATGCAGTTTGAAGATAAAAGCACACTTGTAAAAAATTTGGTGGAACGCATTAATGCTGTAGCAGATATTGGATTACAGTAGTTGTAAAAACGTAAACAATGTATGAAATGATAAACAGCCGTGATACTAAAAATACTTTTGTAACATTAATTATCGGTGTTATAATTATTGACTATATTTGTATACTATGATATAAACGTATAAAATAACATGGAATTTGTAGTATGAAAATAGAACAACGTATTAACTATGGGTATATTATTTATGATATTACAGGGGATATCACTGATGAAAACTTTGTTGAAATAGAAGATGAAATAAAAAACACCCTGCCCGAAAATTTTAGTAATGTTATTCTTAATATAGAACGTGTACCCTATATTAATAGCTCTGCCCTGGGGTGGCTTGTAAAACTAATGAGAGAAGTTACCTTAAAAGGGTATCAGCTATTTTTGATGAATGTCAATCATGAAATAATGGGCTTACTGAAGCTTACCAATACT
>DAOLVF010000215.1:0-2755 GCA_035420565.1 Spirochaetota bacterium
CTCATAACCCATCTGATTCAGGTAAAAGTCATTTTTAGGTGAATATTCAATTGCTTTTCCTTTATTATTTTTATCCTGTATTGTAACAATTTGATCATAATTGATGAGGTGCACTTTTAAAGTAAATGCTTCAGAGTATTGCTCATTATACTCTGAAGCATAGATACTACCAGAATATACAGGGAACAGCAATATCATTATGATAGAACAGAAAAATTTAGTTCCTTGCATAATTTTACTTTTTACCTGCGGGATTTTCAGTATTCTTTACAATTTCTTTAACAATCTTTTTTACCCCTTTGTTTAATAACTCTTCAACGGTTTTAGCTATTTTTTTATCCTCATTTATCATAAAGAAATATCCCAAACTTTTTGAATCACAAAAAAATGAATATCCAACTATTGTAGCTTCAGGGTATATAAGAAAACGTGTTAATATACACACCTCTACTTCCTTCCCGGATTGTTGCCCATATCGATTGGTATATGTCACCGTACCGACTCCATTATTCCATATCAATAAAACGTATTTTACCTTTAGTTTAGATTGCATTGCATCCACTATTTTTTTTGATTCATCCGATATATATGGTTGTTTAAATTTCTTGCCTTCACATGTAAAGTTGATGATATTCAATGGATAGTCGGGGATTATTTTTGTAATTTGCTCCTGGCTCATGACTTTAAATTTAGTATTGGACAGTTCCTCGGTTAATTTATTTGCTAAATGAATATCAATCTCTGAGGCACTCCCGCTAATAACAGCTATTGTATCAGGTACAATGGGTGGCTTTTGATTTTCTGTTAATGTAAAATATGATGACGTTACACACCCATTTAACATGATTATCATAAACAGAAATACGCATGTTGTTAAAAAGCTTTTAGTTTGATTGTTCATAAAAGAAATCCTCCATCATTAAATAATAGTATATTACCAATGCACAATGCATGGCGTTACCTGTATTATGATTTGATGTATCACTATGGTTTGTTATTATTTTTATATAATAAAAACTTGTAAATATAGTATCTATGCTTTTGGTATATTTATATATACTATATATATGTTGTAACTGAGCCACAGAAAATCCCCTCTCATATCTTTATACAATTCCACTATAAACTGCTGTCACAGAGACAGCTAAATATTGTTTATTATTACTTCACGCCCTTTTGTAGAGAAAAAATCATGACAACCAGTAAAAAAGTTTATTTATTTATTTCACACTTACTGCTTGTTACAAAACAACAAACCATGTATTTTGTCAACTATTTTTCTATATTTTATTTCAATATTTGAGCACATTTAAGCTTTGTTAGCGATAGTTTTTATGGTACAAAATATCCTGCCCATTCAGTTCCTTTTTGCCCTTTATATGATACATTTATCGTAACATCCGACCACCAGCCTGTTAACGATTTCATCTTAAAAGTATGGTACAATAAAACATAGCGATAGTCATTGGAATTTTTTATTGCATCATACACTGTGCGTAAACCATCCAGCTCGCTTCCCTTATATATGGCTCCTCCCGTTTCATTGGCAATGCGCATAAGCAATGGAGATTTTGTTTTTAATGTTAATATATATACTGGAATAAAATGCGATTTTGCATAATCAATAATGATATCCGCTGAATATGCCTTAAAATCTTTTTCAGCAGTGGCACCGTCAGTAATGAGTATTACTCCTCGCCGTTCCATCTGGGGCAATACATCACTTATTGCCATATACAGCGCTTTGCCAATATCACGCCCGCTGTCGTAGTCAAAATTTTTTAATGCTTTCAGCGCACGACGCCTGCTCCAGTCATAGGGATTGGCAACCCATGTATCAGCGGCAAAATTAAGTATTTTAAGTTTATCATTTTTATGCATTTTTTTTAATATAAACTCAGCAAGCCATGGTATATCATTATGGTACCGCTGCAAAGGTTGTGAACGATCCACACATAGTACCATCGATGCGGCAGGCATCTTGTTCTTTAAGTAATCAACATTTAATTTGCTGATAGTTGCTCCATCTTCAACGACTGTATAATTATCCTGTGTTAAACCATAGATTGGTCTGCCATAGCGGTCACGGATATTACAATACACCGCAATAGTAGGGAATTTCTTTGCATCAACATTGGTTACTTCAATCTCAATATTACTTATCTGTTGTTCAATGGGTGAGAATACATGTATCAGTTCATCTTTATTGCTGCACGCATAAATAAATCCGTTATCATCCACTACGGCAGATGTTAAATGATAAAATTTCTTTTTACCTTCCCAGCTTGCAAACCACTGGTGCTTTTCATTTTCAAAGTTATACATAAAAAGCCCTTTTTTCTCATCAGCTATTGTCAAAAGATTGTTCTTTATATATATACCGCGTGGAACGGCAAACTCGTCAGGGGTCATATTTTCCACAAAATTTCCCGAATCATCAAACACAGCTATGCGCTTATTGTTTGTATCGGTAACATACACATTTTCATTACGCACAGCAACATCGGTGGGTTTATTAAGCTGTCCCTCGTATTCGCCATATTGTCCAAAAGCAAGGATAAAGCGTCCATCAACGCCAAACTTCTGCACACGGTGGTTGCCAGAATCAACCACATACAGGGAACTATCGCCACCAAAACAAACACCTTCAGGCCCGTTAAACTGCAACTCTTTATTTCCCGTTGAGCCAATCTTCTTTACTACCCTGCCATCGGTATTAATAATTAAAACTGTATTGTTTGCAAAATCGCTGACA
>DAOLVF010000216.1:0-2748 GCA_035420565.1 Spirochaetota bacterium
CTGCGCTTACTGGTAAATCAGGTTCGGGTAAAACAACTTTGTTAGGAGTACTATCAGGACTTTTAAAACCAGATGAAGGCACCGTGCTTTTTATGGGTGACAATATCTTTACATGGAGCGACCTTAAACGTTCACGATTCAGAAACAGGGATATTGGATTTGTATTCCAATTCTTCAATCTGTTCTCAGATATATCTGCTTATGATAATATTGCCTTCCCTGCTATCTTAAATAAACAAACTCGCAATCTCCGTCAAAGGATTATGGAGCTGGCTCGTTATTTACAGATTTCAGATATCCTGGAAAGAAATCCCACAACCTTATCTGGTGGCGAGCGCCAGCGTGTTGCGATAGCCCGAGCCATCATCAATGAACCCAAATTAATACTGGCAGATGAACCAACCGGTAATCTGGATACAGCAACCTCACATGATATACTGAAACTATTTGCACAACTGAGGGATGACAAAGGCATATCTATCATTATTGCAACACATGATGAACGTATTGTTAAAGCAAGCAATGTACAATATCATATTGAAGGTGGCAAAATTTCAAAAAACAATATTGGAAAAGCTGGTCAAAAAAAGAAAAAGGCACTATTGCTAAAAACAAAAAAAAGATAGATCTTCTCAATGAATGGTTCCAATTGTTCTAAACACCATTCGGGATGGCAGTATAGTATCAGAATAGATTGATTACAAAGTCGTTTCAGGCTCCCTATGGAACAATAAAATGCTGGAATGAATACGGCATGATAGGAGCGCATCATTTTATTTTAAGAGGAGGGAGAGACAATAATCTTTTTATTGAAGGGATGCAGATTCCTTGATAAATATATTTAATGTGTGCCAGGAGGTAATAATGATAGTTGACAAAATAACAACTGATAGCTATCTTACAGACAGTATGGAAGAGATGAAAAAAGCTAAGATACGATCATACTTTGATCTGATATCTATTTTACGAGAGCATCCTGATTGGCTGGATGAGCTACGTAAGCTTATTTTGACAGAAGAGCTTATTAATTTACCAAAAAAATTTGATGAATTTGTCAAACAGTATCAAAATTTTATTGAGAATGAGTTTAAACCGTTAAAACAAACTGTCCAGAAACAGGGTGAAGATATTGCAGTATTAAAAGAAGATGTTGCAGTATTAAAAGAAGATGTTGCAGTATTAAAAGAAGATGTTGCAGTATTGAAACAAGATGTTGGCGTTTTGAAGTCAGATGTTGGTGATTTAAAAGGTGACAGTTTTGAACGAAAGGTTCGTGAGCGTGCACCATCGTACTTTGGAAAAATAATACGAAAATGTAAGCTAATAAGCCACATAGAGCTTGCAAATATTCTTGATGATGCACTTGATACCGGTATTATAGGCGATGATGAACGTGATGATGCTCTGCTTTGTGATATAGTGGTTACCGGTGCATTACGAAGTGATAAAGAACGGAAAGTACTCATAGTTGCCGAAGTATCAGTTGTTGTTGATAAACAGGATGTTGAAAGAGCTGCATCCAGAACAAAGGTTATTGAAAAATGTATGGGTTTACCTGGAATACCTGTTGTGATTGGGAAGGAACATACTGAAGGTGCCCTAAAAAGGGCTGATGAATTACAGGTAATAGTTATATAAATACTATATTATGAAGAAGTTAAAAAAAATATAATTGATTTTCATGCTATAATCTTAATACTGGTATATTCAATAATTATATAGCAATGCTATTATCCAAACTCATTTCAGGATAAGGATTTAGCAACATAATTCAACATGGTCAGTGAACGTATTGTGGCAGGCTTAGCACCAGCACTGCAATCATGATTTGCGACAGGCTTAATAACTATAGTTGAAAAAATACAATAACCCTGTGTGCTTGAGATAATGGTATGCGATAATGCATATAATGAAGGATTGCTTGCATGAAATTGAAAAAAATTACTATATAATTTTAATTTTCAGGAGGTAGTACTAACACTGTGGAACAAATGTGTTCAAATGATATAGTACAAGAGTTGTCGCACCATGGCAGAGTATATACTAATATACCAATGAGTAAGTTAACTACATTTAAAGTGGGTGGCCCCGCTGATATTTTGATTGAACCATATCATAATGATACAATACCTTCTATAGTAACTATCGCAAAGCAGGTAGAAATGCCTGTGACTGTTATAGGTGGTGGCTCAAATATAGTAGTTGGTGATAAAGGAATACGAGGACTGGTTTTACGAATTGGCAGCAGTGATGACACCCCTGTCGCTATTATTATTCAGGGGGACATTGTAACAGTTGATGCCAGGTCAACCAAAAAGTTTTTTGTTAATCAAGCATTGGAACATGGTCTTGAAGGGATGGAATTTATGGCAGGTATTCCGGGTTGTATTGGTGGTGGCATTGTTATGAATGCTGGCACCACTATGGGTACTTTTTCTGATATAATTTCACATATTACTTTTTATGATGTGGATGGAACGCTTCAAACCATTGGCAATGAAACATTATTTTCATACAGAAAATCCATGATTCCTGATGGAGCTATTATTATTAGTGCTGAATGTAAGCTTAACCATGCCAGAAATGTGGAGGATATTAAAAAAACAATAAAAGAAATACTTATAGAACGCAAAAATAAACACCCCTTAGATTACCCCTCCGCCGGATCTGTTTTTAAAAATCCTGACGGGCATTCATCATGGAAGCTTATCAACGATGCTGGATTGCGTGGTTACGGCATTGGTGGAG
>DAOLVF010000217.1:0-2720 GCA_035420565.1 Spirochaetota bacterium
TCAACAACAAAAAAATAGCCGTCTTTATCCATGTAGGCTATATCACCGGATTTCAGGAAGCCATCGCTGGTAAATGCGTTTTTAGTTTCTTCAGGCTTGTTTAAATATCCTTGAGTAACCTGAGGACCTTTGAATAACATCTCGCCGGGCTTACCAACAGGCAATTCTTTTTTTCCGGTTTCCAGATCGACAATCTTTACTTCAGTGTCAGGGTAAGGAATGCCAATGCTCCCGGGCTTTTTTAGTCCCTTATAGGGATTAAGATGTGTTTGCGGGGATGTTTCGGTCATGCCAAAGCCCTCATTTATTTCAACACCGGTAAGCTTCTTAAATTCCTGTAAAATTTCAACAGGCAATGATGCTCCGCCGGATGTCAGCAGTTTGAAACATGTCATATCGGTTTTTTTTAGGTCAGGATGTTGCAGCATGCCAATGTACATTGTAGGGACCAATGGTGACATTGTTGGCCTATACTGACGGATAGCTTTTAATAAATTTTCGGGTTGAGGTTTTGGTATAAGAACGATTGTCCATCCCATATACAGTGGAAGATTCATGGCTGCTGACATGCCAAGCACATGGAATACAGGAGGTGAAGCCATTGCGATTTCTTCACCACGATTGGTATTGAACCACTTTTCATACATCTGTACCATGCAGCCCAGATTACGATGTGTTAAAATTGCACCTTTTGATATGCCTGTTGTTCCACCGGTATACTGATATGCCACAACATCATCAAAGGTAATGGCAACATGCGGAGGATTTGGCTCTGACACCTTGATGCAGTGCTTGAAAGCGTAAACATTGGGAGCCGGATAAACATCAGCTTTCATATTGTTCTTTTTTGCAACCAGAGGGAAAAGGATATTTTTTGGGAATGGCAGATAGTCGCCAATAGAAGCATAAATAATGTGTTTAATATTGGTGACCGAGCGAAGCTTAATCATGCGGTTTGCTAACAGATCGATGCACACTAAAACCTTTGCTCCTGAGTCAATAAACTGATATTCCAATTCCCTGTCGCTATACAGGGGATTACACATTGCTACAATGCCACCCAGAGTAATGGTGGCGTAGTATGCAACAACAGTTTGAATCATGTTGGGAAGCAGGATGGCTACCACATCACCTTTCCTTACTCCCAGAGAAGCAAGAAATGCTGCAAATTTTTTTATCATGGTATCAAGCTCGCTATAGGTTACTGTGTACCCTTCAAAGATTAAGGCAGTATGGTCAGGAAACTGGTTAACGCTGTTTTCCAGCATTTTGTGGAGTGGAGTTTCATGGTATTGTATGGTGGGTGGTACACCCGGGTCATAATGTTTTAACCATGGTTTTGATTGGTATGGTGATTTCATATTTTTCATACAGTTACTCTCCTAATTTGTATAGATATTATATTGTATTATAATTATATTAATTTGTATTTGTCAAGTATTAATAATTAAGATTTATATGGATACTATACAAACAGAATAATGCTCTGACCCCAATCTTTTTTATCTTTCTTTGCCAGTAATCCGGTATCGGCAGGGAAGATGGCTTCACCTTTTGAAGGCTATGTTGGCGGCTTAAGGACGTTTTTACAGTAACTATCGCCCCGGCATACCTGTTACCGTGCATCAGTATTTTCTGGAGTCAGGCACTATTATGGAGGGAGGCATGCAAACGCTCCGTGCCCGTGTCAGTGGCAGGATGTAGTGCTAACCCTTAGCCAAATACATTATGAAATGCGAACTCGTCCAGTGGTTTGCGCGGCGGCCGTTCTGGTTCACTTTGCTTTTGCCAGTCGGTTAAATCTTCATGAATGTGATCATCCTTTTTGCCTACGATGATAAGCGTGATAACGGTATATTCGTCAGGGATGTTACAAACCTCATGAACTGTTGGTTCATCATATCCTGCAATGGGATGTGCTACCAGTCCGAGTTCAGTGGCTTTTAACAACAACAGGGCTGTTGCCATCCCGGTATCAAACTGATGGTAAATGCGGTTTTTTAAGACACAATCATCCTTTTCTTTGCTGAGAACGGCAATTATCATTGATCCTTTTAATGCCCATTCATTCCCTTTCGTTAATGCTTTTTTAAGCTTTAAAAGCCTGTCAGGTTCATACACAAAAACAAAACGCCACGGCTGGTTATTGTAGCACGATGGAGCTAACGAGGCTGCCCCTGCCAGCTCATCTATCAGCTCTTTGTTAATAGTAGCTGGTATAAGTGAACGGAATGCTCGTCTTTTGTTTATAGCTTCCTGAAGATTCATACATACCTCCTGATGTTATACAAAAGATTGTAATGTCTGTAAAACCTCTTCAACATGTCCGGGAACTTTTACCTTTCGCCACACTGCTCTGACACTGCCGTCTGGATCTACTAAAAAAGTACTGCGTTCTATCCCCCAAAAGCTTTTGCCATACATGCTCTTCTTTTTCCATACGTCATACGCCTTTGCAGCTTTATGCTCTGTGTCCGATAGTAATATAAGATTGAGGTTATGTTTATCATAAAATCGGCAATGACTCTGCGGGCTATCAGGGCTTATACCGATAACTATCGCATTAAAATGGTTAAACTGCTCAATGCTTTTTGTAAAATCAATTGCCTCCAGTGTACACCCCTGTGTATCATCTTTAGGATAAAAATAAATCACAACCCATTTTCCTTTAAGGTCATTGATGTCTATGATGTTGTTGTCCTTATCGGGCAGTTGTATTG
>DAOLVF010000218.1:0-2701 GCA_035420565.1 Spirochaetota bacterium
CAATGCCGCCCAGAATGCCACCGGCATTATTGGTTAAAAATTTTCCATCTTTCATGGCATCATTATTCTGGCTACCTCGTTTGCGTGCTGCGGCAAAGCCACTACCAAACTCAACACCTTTTACAGCACCAATAGACATGATAGCCCATGCAAGCCGTCCATCAAGTTTAAAGAATACAGGGTCCCCCAATCCTGCAGGCAGTCCCTTCACAACACATTTCACAATGCCGCCAACGGAATCATGCTCTGCTGCTGCTTTTTTTATAGCCTCTTCCATTAGCGGGGCTTTCTGTGGGTCTGCTGCCCGTACAGTATTTTTTTCTATGAATGAATAATCCTCAACAGTTCCCTGTATCCCCGCTATTTCTTCTGCATACGCCAGCACCTGGACACCTTTTGCCTGTAATTGTTTCAGGGCGATAGCTCCGGCAGCAACCCTCCCTACCGTTTCACGTCCTGAAGAGCGTCCTCCACCTCTATAGTCCCGTATACCATATTTTTTCCAGAAAGTAAAATCAGCATGCCCTGGCCTGAATATATCTTTGATTGATTCGTACGCCATGGAATCCTTATCTTTATTATATACTATCATACATACAGGAGTGCCCGTTGTTTTCCCTTCAAATATCCCTGATACAATTGCAACGTGGTCAGCTTCTTTGCGTTGAGTGCTTATGGTGCTCTGCCCGGGCTTTCGTTTATCAAGCTGTTTTTGAATATCGTTTTCATCAATAGGGATGTCCGGTTTTAAGCCATCAATAACCACACCCACTGCAGCCCCATGGCTTTCGCCAAAGGTGGTTATTCGCAATACCTGCCCAAAGGTATTGGGAGCAAACATCCATTGCCCCATAACAAATGAAATCTGCTCTATAATCTCCTTATGAACTGTTGCTTCATTATCGTGAGTAACTTCAACGACAACATCACTGATATGCTCTGTTGCTTCATAAACCTTCATAACCCGCTGACAATAGTTATGGTATGCATCATCCCCCTGTAAAAATGGCGGGAGCCCGGTTATCTGCATACGCTCCCACAACACATCAATAGGTGCCTTTAGTAAAATAATAATGCTATCCCTGCGCAATAAAGCCCTGTTGGTGGGCAACAGCATGGTACCCCCACCGGTAGCAACCACACACCAGTCCAGTAGCGCAATTGTTTCAATGGCTGCCGTTTCCCATTCCCTGAAATGCTCCTCACCAAACTCCTGTGCTATCATCCTGCAGGTTTTATGCGTTCCATGCTTATCAGCAAACATGGATTCAATCATTTCATCGGTTTCGTAAAACGAGACACCTATCTCCTCAGCTATTCGTTTCCCCACGGTTGATTTTCCGCAACCTTTTGGTCCGCTTATGATAATCTTCATGTACGTTTTTCCCAAAAATAGATTATTGCAGGCAATGGTAACAACCCGAACTATAATGATAACAATAAATGCAATGAACAATCATCAGTCAATAAAAAGTTACTATCGCCCCAAAAACTATTACATTACATTTATACTATTGCCAACACTATGTTGGTCAACCAATACTCTACCATTGACAATGTTGCCTATTGTATTACAATAAACAAATCAACAAATTTTTTAGATATTTTGTATAGTAATGATATAATAATACATATTTTTTGCTTTAATTAAAATTATTTTATTTTGTATAGATAGTCATACAACTTTGCTATATTAATTGTGTTGACATAATATTATTAATATTATAATATGTAATACAATAATACTTTGGAGTAATGATCATTCTGATATATCATTTCATGGCACTATGAAAAACACTACACTACCCTATAAAGGAGACCACATCAATGGCACCACGTAACAAAGGCATTCAGCTCATGATCAACAAAATTGAAAAAGCCCCTGACATCCCAAGTCTGGTAGTTTCACAGATTATTGAACTTATTTCATCCGGCGTGTTAAAGCCAGGTGACAGGCTGCCTTCAGAATTAGAGATGACCAGAAGATTTGGTATTAGCCGTATATCCTTGCGCGAGGCAATGAAATTACTTGAAGCAAAAGGCTATATCGAATCACAGGGCAGAAAAGGGAAATATGTAAAATCAGTCATCAACGATGCAATTAGAACTCCTATTGAAGGATTGATCCAGATTGACCATAAAAAAATATGGGAACTTTTAGAGGTAAGACGCATTATAGATGCCGAGGCAGCCGCTTTAGCCGCATTGCGCGCCAACGAAGAGCAAAGGCGTAAGCTTAATTCATTCAAAACCCAGATTGAACTTATGGGTGTTGAAAATTTGATTCAAAAACGTGAAGGTGGTAAATTTTATGCACAATTTTATAATCACCTTTATGAAGCCACAAACAACACTATATTTGCTCATGTTTTAAATGCTATTTCAACCATTTTGCGTGGTGTACTTCCCTATAGCCGTGAAAAGCTATCAAAGGTAAAGAACACATCAGATGACATCTATAATCAGCACCTCAAAATTCTTAATGCAATCAATTCCAATAAACCTGATGTAGCCAGGGAAGCAGTTGTAGAGCACATTGATTACTTAGAAAAGACATTAAAGAAGATTTTGAAGTAAGATTATTGTGATTATTTCTTAAACAATACATCATTGGCAATAGCATCAAAATCACCAGGCTGTAATGCACCCCGCGGGCAAACGTTAACACAGGTATAACATGCTGTGCACAATTCTGAATCAA
>DAOLVF010000219.1:0-2684 GCA_035420565.1 Spirochaetota bacterium
CTCTGATAAAGTGAAATGCCAATAAGGCGCGTTGCATTACATCAGATGATACTGTTACAATGGGAACGTCAACAAATGCTTGCAGCTCAAACAATGAAATATAGTCAATTACAACATCATGATCATATGAAGAAAACGACGATAAAAACTTTTTATGGGGCAACCTGCTCAGCAGCAAATAATCATGTACGGTAAGGTACGGGTTTTGAAGAATACTAAAAGGGTGGAATGCAATTTGTGCGGATAACGCTCTTTTGGTATACGTCCTTATTGGTTTTTTATTGAACATGATGTGCCCATCGTATTGTATATGCTGAGCAATCACCTGTAGTAATAACGATTTCCCGCTTGCTGGTTTACCAATAATGCCAATAACCTCGCCTTCAAAAAATTCAGCATTAATGTGCGATAGTAACTGTTGATTGTTCAATGATGATGATATGTTATTCAACGTGAGCATGGCATCCTCCTGGTAACTATCGCCAAAAAACAAAAGTCAGTTATAATAAGTGGGATAATGACAGAGAAAGGATTAACAAAGTATGATACATACAATAGCAGTGTTATGCATAGTGCTAAAACAATTAAGGTGATTACGTCATTGGTTTTGGAAAGAAATGGCATAGAATAGAAAAATGCTCCCAGCCAGCCAGCCAGTATGATGGCAATCATTGCTGCTAATGTGGTAATAAAAGCTTTCAGCAATTCTATACTAGTTTTGCTAACTCCGAGTATGGTAAAGTAGTCTTTACCCAGGGTGATTATAGTAAATTCATAGCGTAATTGTTTTATGAACATATAGAGTGTAATGCTTATGACAACAATAAACGCCATGATTGGTGAAGAAGGTATTGATTGAGCGCAAAAGAGTGTATGCAGTGGTACTGGGATAGGTATCATGCGATTTGATGCAAAATACATAATGAAAAGAAGGATAGCAGTAAATAAGAAGGCTAACAGTGCTGAATCATCTTGACGTTGAAATGGCAAAAAAAAATAATGGTATAAAAACAAAATGATGAAAGCCGCAATAATAGAAAGTGATAGTGAACGGGTAAGTATTAACATCGCTACCATCACCAGCGTTGCAATTGGGGCATCACCATTGGTTACATAGTCAGTAACACTGGCATTGATTTTACGCCACGAAATCAATGAAAATGATGCGGTGATAGCAACAATTATTGTACGGCTATAGTCAACGTTACAATATAGCAGCATAATAAATCCTGAAAGCAATAGGCTTGATACTACTATAATAATACTATTGTACAGTTGATGGCTCTTTAGTATTTTCATTGGGAGTGATAGCATCCTTATTTTGCTCTGTAGAAGTTTGTGGAGCTTCAATTTGTCGTTGCTTTTCAATCTCGTTGTAAATAGGTTTTAAAATTTTATCGTTTTTAACAAGATTAATAAAGTCAGTATTATAGTAATTGGAAGCAAGTATTTCTTTTGCTTTGCCAATATCATTAATTAATATATAACATCGGCATACTATATACAGGTCATTATGTGACAATCTATATTTATTAAAATGAACAAGAGCTTCATTGTATTGGGAAAGCATATAGAGTGAACGAGCAAAATTTAGATTGAGTGTTTCATCTCGCAAATTTTCGGGTACCAGTGATGTAAGCTCAACAACCCTGGAGTATTGTTTTGTTGTATAATAATACTGTGCTGTTGCAATAAAAGCTTTGATATATTTTGCGGGCATTTCTTTATGTTTTTGGCGGTACTGCATATATACTTTCTCAAAGTATTCATAGCACTTACTATCATTTTTGTTATAATAAATTAATCCCAGTTGATAAAGAATCTCAGGATTGGCACTATCAATGGTATGTGCAGCCTTTAATGTTTGTAAAGCTTTATCATAATCATTATTCTGTATTTGAATTGCTGATAGCAACAAATAGGGCGCTACATTCCTTTTTTTGGTTGCCACTGCTTGTTGTAAAAGGTTTTCAGCATTAGCGTATTGGCCAATGTTATAATATGATGTTGCTGCTTTAAGCTGTATGGTATATTGCATATCTTTGCTAATGAAAGCATATTCCAGTGCTATCTCAAATGCATAAGCTGCCTGGCTATATTGTTTTTCCTTAAAATAAATATCACCAACCAGCATCTGGAGTTCACCATAAAATGGAATTTTGTACAGTATTTGATTAAAATAGGATAAAGCATCGCGATAGTTTTCCTGTGAATAATAATACATCCCTATTTCAAAAACTGGTGAAAGAAATGAATTATCAAGGTAGACAGCCTGCCTGAAGTGTTGTAACGCTGTAGTATAATCTTTTAATTTTAATTCCAATCCAGCTTCATATTCTTTCTTTGCGTCTTCATTTTCGGTCCACATCAGTTTATTGATAAGATTTTCAGCTTTTGTTTTTGCCGAAGCCTCGCCATACACTTCATAAAAATATTTGCAGGTCCTGACAGTTTTTGCATAATCAGACCTTGATTCATAGATAACGATTAAGTTCCAGTATGCCAGATTACGATATTTGGGTGTCATTTTGCGGGTGACAGCATTCTCAAAATAGTGCAGTGCAGAATCTAAATCACCCTGAATTTTTTCAATTTCGCCAACAAAGTAGTACGAATCACCTCTATCGGTAACTTCAATATCTTTAAGAAAATTTTCTTTTGCTTTTTCCCAGTTTTTGTGGACG
>DAOLVF010000220.1:0-2668 GCA_035420565.1 Spirochaetota bacterium
CATAATAATCAACCGAATCAGCAATCATTGCTGTTTGTATCACAATAAAAAATCCCGTGAAAAATCCTGATACAAAAAGCATGCAAACAAAAAGCCAGAAGTTGCTGTATCCAATAAAATACATCGCTGTATATATCAATGCAGACAGTATGCTTGAAATAATCATAAGCATCTTTTTAGACATAACCTTAAGCACTAAAGGGGTAAGCAAGTTTGATATAATAATAGCTGCAATAAGAACGCCGCCTAATAGAGAAAATATTTTTTCGTCACCAAAAACTATCGATGCCACAACAGCACCTCCAACCTGGACAATATCTCGTCCAAAGTTCAACGCACTGCCTGCAAGGATAAGCAAAAGTGGTTTGTTGGTAATAATGGCATTTACCATCTGCCGTATTGTTTGTTTATTGTGTTGAAGGGGAACCTTTTCGGTGGTATTAAAAAATGCCAGGGTAAAAAGTCCCATGCCTATTATTGATAATATAATTGCTGTGCGTGTCCACCCTGTTGCAGTGGTTTCATTTGAAAAGCTTAACCAGTGAGCCATCAAGGGGCTGAGAACGGTTGTTATGGCAAGTGCTACTGCCTGCAAGGTCCTTGCCAATGCAATAGTTTCTACCCTGTCATCCAGTCTTACGGTTATGACTCCTGCAAGCCCCCAGTAGGGGACATCGCCCAGGGTATAGACCATATCCCATAAGATATAAACAATAGCAAAAAAGATAAGCTTATATGTTTCAGTAGTTTGTGGGATAGCAAATAGCAATATGGTGAGTAGAGCAATAGGAAAAGCAGAAAGGAGTATATATGGTCGCAATTTACCCCATCGGGTATGGGTATAATCTACAAGCATGCCCATTATGAAATCATTGAGTGCATCCCATATTTTTGCAGCTCCTATTATAGCAGTAAGTGTGGCAATCCCCGATAGGCTGAAGCCAACAAAGTTATAGAGATAAACCAACATGAAGGTTGTTGTGAATGTTATTATGATATTTTGTCCAAAACCGGCTATGGCAAATGAATATTTTTCTTTATTCGATAGTTTTGTACTATAAGCCATACATTACTCCTTTTATAACAAGAGTTTTCAATAATAAGTTGTGTATTATTATTTTGTCAATATATTTGATATGCATGAAATTTTTATGTAAAGAATCATATTCTGACATTGTAGAAAGTATGGTTGGCAATAGTATGGTATAATAGTATGGTATTTTTGGTGAAAAAATAATATATTTTTATTGTTGACTTAAATTTTTTGATGTAGTGCTATATTAAACAATAAGAATCATAAATAGTATATACTAATTTGTATTATATATTACAAGTGGAGAGGGGGTAACAATGTTACTATTTAATCCAAAAAAGTATGAACGTCATCATGCTGATGATAGATCAAAGCAGATTATGCTGAAAACTATTGAATTCTTTGAACAAAAAGGATTGAAGAAGATCAAAGAAGACGATCAAGCAGCCGTATGGTATGATGATTTCTTAGAGTTCATAAAAAAAGAACAGACCTTTGCAACACTCCTTACGCCTTCAGGGTATGGTGATAAGGATTCGCGGTGGGATATGTGGCGCATTGAGGAGTATAATGAAATTTTAGGTTTTTATGGACTATGCTATTGGTATGCATGGCAGGTATCTATATTGGGTTTGGGCCCAATCTGGATGGGTCAGAATGAAGAGGTAAAACACAAGGCTGCTAAACTCTTAAAAGACGGTGGCATATTTGGGTTTGGGCTTTCTGAAAAAGAGCATGGTGCTGATATCTATGGCACCGATATGATGCTGTATCCCAAAGGTGATGGTACCTATTTAGCGCGTGGTGATAAATATTATATTGGGAATGGGAATGCTGCTGCGCTTCTTTCGGTATTTGGCAAAATGGCTGATACCGGTGAATATGTATTCTTTGTGGTGGACACAAAACATCCTAATTATGAATGTGTTAAAAAGATAAGTACCTCTGGAGTACGCCAGGCGTACGTTGCTGAGTTTGCCCTCCATGATTATCCTATTACCGAAGCGGATATCTTATCACGTGGGAACCATGCATGGGATTCATCGCTTAACACAGTAAATGTCGGCAAGTATGAGTTAGGGTGGGCTTCAATTGGGATATGTGAGCATGCATTTTATGAAGCTATCGACCATGCAGCAAACAGAAGACTTTATAATATGTATGTAACCGATTTCCCGCATGTTAAGAAAATATTTACCGAGGCTTTTGCACGGTTGGCGGCGATGAAGCTGTTTGCTTTGCGCGCATGTGATTATTTCCGTACTGCAAATCCTGATGATCGCAGATACCTTTTGTACAATCCAATTCAGAAGATGAAGGTAACCATGGAAGGAGAAAAGGTCATTGGCTTGCTGCACGAGGTCATAGCCGCTAAAGGTTTTGAGCAGGATACCTATTTTGAGATGGCAATCCGTGATATCGGGATGCTGCCCAAACTGGAAGGGACAACGCATGTTAATATGGCTCTCATTGTAAAATTTTTACAAAACTTTATGTTTAAGCCAAAAGAATATCCGGAAGTGCCGCGCCGGGATGATCCTGCCAATGATAGCTTTTTGTTTAATCAGGGACCGGCAAAAGGATTGGGATCGATACAATTTAATGATTACAGAAAAGCATATGAAGGCATCAAGA
>DAOLVF010000221.1:0-2667 GCA_035420565.1 Spirochaetota bacterium
CCCAACAACAGCGCTATCCATGATACAAGCGGCAGAGCATCAATACCGGTAAATTTTACCTGATTGATGACAATAGTGTACAACGAGCGTATCTTTAGATACCGTAATGAGCGGAATGACAGCACAATACTTTTCATATAGCGTTGAAAATCATTAAAACCATTTACCATTGCATTAATTTTTACGATTATACTAAAAAAATTTTTTTTAATTACTGACAGCATGGTTTACATTTTTTAAGTTGAATTTATTTACACACTTTTACATTGTGATACATTTGGCTGTTAAAATGAAAAAATATCTTGTTATTAGTATGGCATATATGGGAAAAATCGTCAAGCTTGTTATTATTGTTTTATGCATTATTCTTGTCATCCTCCAGTGGAGCAGGATTGAAACTACAGTAAATCTTTTTAAAGGCTACTTTTTACAGATAAAAGAGTTGCTTATCACACCCGATACCGTTTCAATCATATACCCTGCAAAAACATTGTACTATAAACGTCCGTATCAAAAAAGTACAGCAAATATATTTCATTGCGGGAATCTGCTCTTTTATAAAACCACTCAGGAAGAATCAGTAGCTGCAATAGCAAACAAGATTATTGGGTATACCTACTATTATAAGTTATATCATCTACAAAACAGTATAAAAAATATCAATGCACTATCTACCAATACAGTCCCTGCCAACACCGTTCTGGTAATACCCTATTCACTGCCATGTATAAGCATTGACCTTACAAAAAAAACTATGACGCAGATACCCTTTGTGAAAGGGGTGTACTATTCAGGTTCAAGCTTATCAAGTCAAAAGATGATGCGCCAGTTAGTTGCCTTAAAGCAAGCCGGCATAAATACCGTAGTATTTGATGTAAAGGATGTA
The DNA here is from genome assembly GCA_035420565.1 of Spirochaetota bacterium. Lineage (GTDB taxonomy): Bacteria > Spirochaetota > UBA4802 > UBA4802 > UB4802 > UBA4802. Next base: position 887 of record DAOLVF010000221.1, read on the forward strand.
AACGGCATTGTAAACTATAAAAGCCATATCCCTATGGTGGTTGAGCTTAACACCCATGCAAAGCGCCCTGTTGATGATATCGCAACCCTTATCAGAGGATTCAAAGAGCTGGACATCTATGCAATTGCCCGTATAGCAGTATTTCGAGATCATCTGCTGGCTACAAAAAGTCCTGATATGGCCATAAAATCAAAAAAAACAGGCAGGGTATGGAACGATAGTTCAAAAGAATTGTGGGTTGACCCTACAAAGCAAAGCGTATGGGACTATACCATTGCTCTGGCATGTGAGGTTGCAAAATTAGGCGCTGATGAGGTGCAATTTGATTACCTGCGTTTTCCAACGGCTGGTGATTTATCTGATGCACAGTATGCGTATGAAACTGGCAAAAAATCTAAGATTGAAACGATAACCGCATTTTTAGCAAAAGCAACCAAAGAATTGCATAAGCTTAACACGGCGGTATCTATTGATATTTTTGGTGTAGCGGCATGGCAAAAAGAAGATGATATAAAAAAATTGGGGCAAAATATTGCATTGCTTTCTAACCATTGCGATGTTATCTCACCAATGCTCTATCCTTCGCACTTTAATGATAATTTTGATGGTTTTTCAAATCCAGGGGATGAACCCTATTACTTTGTGGCAAATGGAAATAAAAAAATCAAGGCGATAGTTCCCAATACATTGATACGCCCATGGCTACAGGCTTTCAAATGGCGGGTAAGCAATTATGATGAAAACTATATCCTTGCTCAGATACAGGCATGTATTGATACCAATGTTTATGGATACCTGTTCTGGAATGCATCAAACGATTACACTGTTGTACAGAAAGCATTGATGAAAAAAAATAATGGAAACGCAACAAGTAAACTTAAAAAGGAAAACCATAAATGATAGTTAAGGATAAACATTTTTTCAATGATTATATAAAGGTATGGGATAATGGTGCCATTAAAGATGCACCATTTATTACTTTAGGGCTTGAAGCAGTCCTGACCGATTACTACGGTAATTTATTAGATGCACCACCCCCCTTTGCGGTAAAAACCGATGAACGAATACTTGATTTAGGATGTGGATGGGGACGTGTATTGAAGCCTGTGCGCTCGATTACCAGGGATGCTGTTGGGCTTGATATATCACAGCAGATGCTTATAGCTGCAAAAAACCACTGTAACTATCACCACCTTCCCACTCCACTGGTAGGAGGTGATGGCACATCATTGCCATTTAAAGATAATACATTTGATACGGTATATTCTCTGTTAGTGTTACAGCATCTTTCAAAGGACAATGGCAAAAAAGTAATAAAGGAGATACACAGGGTATTAAAGCCAGGTGGAGCGGCATATATACGTGTACCATCACGATTTGCTCCTGAAAATCTTTTAATGAGTTTTTTACAGGTTATTAGCATTAATGTATTCCGCTACAAAGACCCAATCCGGATGCGTTTTTACAGGATTGGTGAAATAAAAAAAATATGCAATAGCCTATTCAGCAATGTTGAAATTTCTGCACATGAATTCAGGCCGCCATGGAATTTTCATACACCATGGACATGGCATTATATAATCATACCCCGTCGCTATCATAAGAGGTTACGAGCCATTTCAGATGCAATAGAGAAAAAGGCAAATACAACAATGCCATGGTTAAAGCATTTCGCGGTAACCCTGATGATAAAGGCAGTTAAATAAATAGCTTAAAAAAAGGGATTAATCAACCATACCGAGGTAATTGCTGTGTCATAAGGATTTTTTTCAGTATTTTCA
>DAOLVF010000222.1:0-2650 GCA_035420565.1 Spirochaetota bacterium
CTGCGGATGCTGGTTTTGCATCTCTTGATAATTACGAAAAACTTGCTGCGATGAATCAGGAAGCATTGATACCTGACAGGCGGTATGATGTTGACAGGCGTGGTGTTCAGAAGAAAGGAGCGTTTGATACATATCATTTCACCTATTGTCCTGAAACAAACTGGTATCAATGTCCGCATGGTATACCACTTTTTTTTCAGAATGAATATAGTGCTGGTGGGAGGAATTTTTTTCGATATGCTAACCGGGCTGCATGTTTATCCTGTTGTGATCGAACGAGGTGCACGAAGAGTGAGTATCGGACAATCACCCGAGATAAAAAGGAAGGGTATCGTGAAGCGATGAGGCATTGTTTATCGAAGAGCGAAAACAAGGAGAAATACAAGCGACGGTCACACTGTTCTGAATCACCGAATGGGAACATAAAGCACAATTTGAAATATCGCATATACATGCGACGGGGACGAGATAAGGTTGCGATGGAAGGGTCATTGCTCTGTATGATGCACAATATACTGAAAATGGGTAATTTCAGTATGCAGATGCTATAGATTAGCCCACCATGGGTAGTGGTGAGCTGTTTGAGCGATGCTATCTGGTATAAAGTCCATTTGTTATAAAGCAGTAAGGGGAAGTCAATAGTTTAAAAGTTAAAATTCGACAGCCTGATTAATAGAATTAATGAGACCTTCATCTCCATTCAACCAAAGCTTGCCGTCTGGGTATGCGATAGTATTTTGCAATGGGATATCCGGTCAGCATTGTTCCATATATTCCATTATCATCTGGGATACTCAACGCTTTCCTTAATGGAGGATATGCCATAGCACACCATGTAAAATATCCTGCCCAGCAGCACCCCAATCCAAATGCTTGCGCTATTAATTCCAAATGTGCAAGTGCTATAGTACATGAAGTTGGGGTATTGGGATTGTTTTTATTACCATGTGCTACTATAACCACTGGTGCATTGTGCATGACAACATCAACACCTGAAGCCCATGCTTTTGTTATCATGTCAAAATGCATGCTTTTACCTATATCCGGAGATGAACTGATCATTAATTGCATCCAATCAATAACATGTTCTGTTAATTTTTTTATTTCTTCTTTCTGTGTATACACAATAAATTCAACAGTTCGCGAATTATGACCTGTTGGTGCATATGCTGTTATATCTAACAATTTTTCAAGCTTTTCTTTCTCTACTGTTTTATTTTTAAATCTGCGTATTGAGCGTCTTGATTTAAAATAATATTCGATGATCTCAATACCCGGGTTAAAATTTTGTGAAATACTCTGACATTCTTCAACCTTCATTGATGTTAAACTTAACGCCCCATATGGACAAACAGCAATACAGTGCCCACAATCAAGACACATGTTCTCTGCATTGTGTATTGTTTCTGGTATACCTGTATCACTGTTCAATATAATGATCTTCATGGGACATTCCAGCACACACAATTTATCTTTTTTACACTTTTCTGTATCAATTATTACTGCTGACATGCTTTATTATCCTTTCAATACAATATTCTTATCATGTTAATTTATTACTGAAATAAAATTATGGATATCTCTCAAATCAGGTTTTGCATTATTCACCATATGATAAAACATTTTTTCAATACTTGTTTCCCCACGATTACGTCCATAATCTCAATATCAGAGGTTATCCTGCACATAACAAACTTCCTGAATATTGAATTCACCTTTCAAAACAGTTATCGCTGTTCCACCAATAAACACCCTGTTATCCTTCACTTCAATCTTCAGCATCCCACCACGTTGTGAAGCCTGATATGCAACAAAGTGATTTTTATGCAATTTCTTTTGCCAGTAAGGTCCTAAACAACAATGTGCTGAACCAGTCACTGGATCCTCATTTACTCCGATTCCAGGTGCAAAAAATCGGGACACAAAATCAAATTCGTTTTTTGAAGATTGCGCAGTAATGATAACACCGCGACTATCAAGGTTTTTTAATGTAATAAAATCAGGACTTACCATGATAACTTCCTTATCTGATTCTACTTCTATTAGGTAATCCATCCTATTTTTGCCTGTAAAAACAGGTTTTACTCCTAATGCATCAATGATCCATTGCTGGATTGAACATTCACTTGATTCCTCTTTTGGGAAATCCATTATAATTGTATCACCCTGACTCTTTACCAAAAGCAAACCGCTTCTGGTATAAAATCTAATCATTTGATCTGGATTAATAATCTGCTGTTGATAAAGAATGTGAGCTGTAGCCAATGTTGCGTGCCCGCATAGATCCATTTCCTGTAATGGCGCAAACCACCGTAATGAAAAACCATCATCCTGTTTCATGACAAAGGCTGTTTCAGGACAATTCAATTCATACGCTATAGCCTGCATTAGTTGATCAGATATTGTAGAAGACAATACACACACAGCTGCTGGATTACCTTTGAATGGCTCTTGTGTAAATGCATCAACAATATAGAGTGGTATCACTTTGCTTCTTCAACCTTTTTAATGTTATTGAATAAATAATGCAAAAAACAGCATATCATTTTTCTTTAATAATTTGTCTCATCTATCATGTCAATAAGTTCACCAAAAAATAATTGAGACCTCTGAACAAATCTTTAAAAAAATGCTTGCAATAGAAAAATAA
>DAOLVF010000223.1:0-2631 GCA_035420565.1 Spirochaetota bacterium
CAATTTCCAATCAGGATAGCTCAAAAACTGATACTAAACCATTTGAGCAGTTTCAAACTTTTTTGGCTAAAACATATCCAAAGTTGCATAAAACCTTAAAAAAAGAGGTTGTTAATGGATATGCACTGCTCTACACATGGAAGGGCTCTGACCCCTCATTGAAGCCAATACTCTTAATGGCTCATCAAGATGTTGTCCCTGTAGATGTTGTAACGCTTGATCAGTGGACCCATCCAGCTTTTTCAGGAGCAATAGCGGATGGTTATATCTGGGGAAGAGGTGCACTTGATGTTAAAAATGCATTAATTTCCATCATGGAGTCTGTAGAATATCTGGTCAATAAACGTTTTGTTCCCAAACGGACAATCTATGTAGCATTTGGTAATGATGAAGAGGTTGGTGGTGAGGGTGCTAAATCTATTGCTAAACTTTTAAAAGATCGTAATGTTCAACTGGAATATGTTCTGGATGAGGGTGGTGCTATCATGGAAGGGGCGCTGCCGGGGATATCAAATCCTATAGCCATGGTAGGGATTGCCGAAAAAGGATATTTAACATTGAAGTTGACGGTAAAAGGTACCGGTGGGCACTCATCCATGCCACCTCACCATACTGCATTGGGGGTGCTTGCCAGAGCATTGGTTGCTATTGAAGACAATCCCTTCCCAAAAGAAATTAAAGGCCCGGCACAGCAGATGTTTGAGTATGTTACTCCCCATATGAGTTTTCCTTTGAAAGTTATGTTTGCAAATATGTGGTGTTTTAAGCCAGTATTAAAGTGGCAGTTTGAAAAGGCCGAATCATCGAATGCAATAATGCGTACCACTGTTGCACTTACCATGGCAGGTGCAAGCGAAAAGGATAACATATTACCAACACAGGCATGGGCAATGATAAATTGCCGAATCCTGCCCGGTGAAACAATGGAAAGTACCACTGCATACATAAAGAAGGTTATCAGTAATGAAGCAGTACTTATTGAGTCAACACCATGGTCAAATGATCCTTCACCGGTATCGGATATCAATGCGCCATCATTTCATTCCATAGCAACTATCACCCGACAGTTAGATAATTCTATCATTGTAGCACCTTATTTAGTATTGGGGGCAACTGATTCAAGACATTATAATGCTTTAACAAATCAGATTTACCGGTTTACACCTGTAAAGATGAATAATGAAGATTTAAAACGCACCCATGGCATCAATGAGCGTATAAGTATTTCTGATATGGGTAAAAGCGTTAAATTCTTTATTGCACTAATTGAAAAAACACATCAATGATATGTGCGGGCGATTTGCACAGATTGAGCCTATTGACAGTATTGCACAGCGTTTAGGAATTGATGAAGTATTAATAGATACTATCGCACCGCGCTACAACATCAGCCCAGGTGAGGATGTTGTAGCGCTGGTGCATACTAAGAAAAAATCGTTAGTGCTATTGCGATGGGGGTTCATCCCCTATTGGGTAAGGGATATATCCAGAGTAAAACCACTCATTAATGCACGCGGTGAAACAGTTGCTGTAAAGCCAGGTTTTAAAAAGGCGTTTTTCAATAACAGGTGCATTATACTGGCAAGCGGCTTCTATGAGTGGAAAAAGGAAGGCAGTAAAAAAATACCATACTATATAACGATAGATGATTTTTTTGGTTTTGGAGGGATATTTGATACTGCTATCATTGGAGGCAAGGAGCTACGTACATGTGCTATACTTACCACTGAAGCAAATGATGCAATGCATGTGATCCATAGCAGGATGCCTCTTATAATACGGCAGAAAGAATTTGAACTCTGGATAAAATCTGAAACGCCACTGGACATATTAAAAGAATTGATAAAACCCTTTAGTGGTAATTGTATCATGCATCCGGTTACAACAAAGGTTAATAACCCTGCGTATAATGATCCTGATTGCATAAATCCTGTATAACAGATTATTGGTTATTGCCAAGTGAAGACAGTACCTTGATGAGTTCATTGAAGGTATACGGTTTTGGCAGTATTGCATCAAAGCCATATTCTTTATAGTTAGCTAATATTGGTTCGTTAGCATATCCGGTTGATGCGATAAACTTACAGCATGGTAATATTGCCTTTAATTCACGGACACTATCGACACCACCTTTACCCCCCTTAATGGTTAGATCAAGAATAGCAATATCAAAAGGTTTGTTTTGCTTTACAGCTTGTAATGCTGCTTTTACTGCTTCATCACCATCCCTGACGCTTATTACATGGCAACCCTGAAGGGAAAGCATTTCCTTAAGTGACTCGGTTACCGTTTCATCATCATCCATTATCAAAATAGACATTTGCGATGTTAAATAGCCGGTATCAGGTTGATTTTGATCTTTCTTATATATTGATTCAGCTTTTGGTAAATAGAGTGTAAAACATGTTCCTTCATTTGACGATTCTACCGTGATATGCCCATCATGTCTTTTAATAATGGAATAAACAATGGATAATCCCAGCCCATGTCCGTCTTTACGTGTCGTAAAAAATGGATCAAAGATATAGGGCATAATATCGGGCGGTATTGTTTCACCGGTATTGTGTATCGTTATCTCAATGAATTCACCGCTGATTGGCAATGAAGGGTCGTTTACCACTACATTGTTAG
>DAOLVF010000224.1:0-2628 GCA_035420565.1 Spirochaetota bacterium
ATAATGACATGGAAAAAATAATCTCCCTACGGATCCCCCCTTTTGTTCAAAGGGGGGAACAAGGGGGTACAAATTATATTGACTTTTACTGTTTAGTAGTATATAGTTGTTGTATAATACATTATAGAACGACAATCACTACAGACTAAAGGAATACATCGTTATGAGCAACGGGCAATTAACCATAAACCAGATAAAAGAAGAATTAATCCCTATTATACAGGCTGTGGTAACACAGGAGGTAAAAACCAACATTGAGGAATTTTTGCGTCAAAGTGAAATCAAAGCTAAAGAATTATCGCTCATTGAGCGTGTCATCCGTGTAGAAGAGGAATTGAAAGCATTAAAAGAGATAGAAAAAACACGTTTTGAAGCAATGGAAATTCGTTTTGAAGTAATTGATACTCGCTTTGAAGCAATAGAAAAACATTTTACCACCCTGCAGTGGTTTACAGGCATTGGCTTTACTGCCATCAGCATACTCATTGCTGTGTTTGGCCTTTTTGTTGGAAAATAAAATAATTTTTAAAAAAATAAAAAAAATATTTGACTTTATTGTATTATGTCTTACGTATAGTGCAATTTTATTGACAAAACACTATGTGTTTTTTAAATGCACGGTAGCTGTTTAACGTAGTGTAAAGGCAGGTTTTTTGTTTTTATTTTAATTTTCATAGCTCTCCCTGTCATAAAAAATTAAACTTTAGTACATAAAAAGACGATTATAGATACATACGGTGAAGTGCGCACATGGAGAGGAGGAAGTCAATGACAACGCAAAATTACTGGGCCTTCCCTAAGGAAATACCCCTTGAGGAGGTGCCCCGCTATTCCAGTATTTTTGAAAAGATCACCGAGCCAAAAACAATCCAGTTTGATTTAACCAAAACCGAGTGGATTCACTCATCATTTATTGGTTTTTTAATCTATGCAAAACATCTTACTACATCCAAAGGGGGCAAGCTTTATATTATTCCTTCACCGGCAGTGCAGCATATCCTTGACCTGATGAACCTCAGGGAATATCTACTCCATTAACAATACATAAAAAAACACTTCTGCATCGACTGCACAAGATTCAGGATAACCTTCTACATTTCAGGATGACTGCCGCTAAATATTTCCATCACCCTTTCGGCAGCTTTTATATATTTTTATACATTATATAAAAATGCTAACGTTAAACAAAAAATTACCACTGAATCATTCGGAATTATTACAATGGCGTGATATATAACATACCACTTCAAGACAAACCAAAAACAAAATTAAGAAAACAAACCCTTACTAAAAATGTTGGGAAAAAGCATTGTTTTATAGTAACTATCGCCCAAAAAGTATGTGTCAATGAAACACACACAGCACTGTGCGTTTCATAAAAATTATTGATACAAATTTTTCTTCGGGCCAAACATTTTTATGTTGTCACTGGCGCTATATACTATATACTGTTACATGAAGGATAATACAATGGAAAGCTGTAACATCAATCCAAAAAAGAAGTTGCGCCTTACTGAATCGGTACGCGGGTCAGGGTGAGCTGCAAAGATAGGTCCGGCGGACCTTGATGCAATAGTTAAAAAGCTCCCCATCACCTATACCGGCAATGTGCTTGTCGGCATGCAGACGGGCGACGATGCCGGCGTGTATAAAATCAGTGATGATGTAGCAATTGTTCAAACTGTGGATATTATCACTCCCATAGTGGATAATCCTTTTGTCTTTGGAAAGATTGCAGCGGTTAACAGCATATCCGATATCTACGCTATGGGAGGCACACCCATTACAGCCTTAAATATTGTATGCTTTCCCGTTACAACATTTACCATGGATGTGCTGGAAAAAATATTACTGGGCGGGCTTCAGACGTTACAGCAAACCGGCATACAGCTCATTGGCGGTCACAGCATTGATGATGTTGAACTTAAATATGGACTGGCGGTAACCGGGCTTATACATCCTGATGCCATAATTACCAATACCGGCATACAGCCAGACGACGTTATTATCCTTACCAAGCCGCTTGGCACCGGAACCATCAATACAGCCATAAAAGCCGGCGTTGCTGACAGCAACCACATTGATGAATGTATTAGCTCCATGACTACAATCAATGATTGCATGGCTGGCTACCCATACCCTGAACATATCCATGCCATGACCGATGTAACCGGCTTTGGGCTCATAGGTCATCTCAATGAAATGCTTGGCGATAGTTCCCTTGAAATTGTTATCAATACAGAAGCAATCCCCTTTCTTAATGGGGCAACCCGATACGCTGCCATGGGACTTCTTCCCGGCGGATTATACCGCAACAGGGATTTTGCCGGGAAACGCTGCACCATCCATTCCAGCGTTAAACGTGAAATTGCCGATCTGCTGTTTGACCCGCAAACATCGGGCGGGCTTTTGATTGCCGTATCGCCTGATAATGCAGGCAAAGTCATTGACTACAGTGCAAAAAAAGCTCTGTGCACAGCAATAATAGCTAACTGCCGCAAGGCTGACAGTGCCCATATTTCTATTGAATAGAGTACTGAACAATGAAATATTCAGATGATAAACGAAGAGACCTTATTAAAAAAATATTCTGGGATTATGAAATAGATATAGAATCCTTGCTAAACC
>DAOLVF010000225.1:0-2626 GCA_035420565.1 Spirochaetota bacterium
CAAGAAATACCCCAAAAGAATAACCGCTAAAACGATAGTTATCGGTATTATCAGTATTTTCTAAAGCTTCTATAAAATCATAGAGATAGTTCTCTATGCAAAAAGCTATTATCTTAGCCAGTGACATCTTCCAGAGCTTCTTAACATCAAGAAAAAATTCATACTCATTTTCTAATAATACTAAATGTAAACGTTTCCATTCAGCAATCCCTCTTGATCTATATGTTAATCGGGAATAAGGTTTGTTAGGAACAATTTTATGTGTAGCAACAAAGTTAATAAATGAAACTATAAATGACCTCATTGACATGTCATATTTTTCAGAATGATGCATTATTACATCCAGATGCTCATAGGATATACAAGTCGTTGTTTCAAGATTCATATCATTATCCCTTACTAAATAATTTTTTACCATTCGCTCCTTAACTGCATTACTCCCTCATTGCTTTTTTCCTGTATTTTTTCTATAACCTTTAAACCCAATTGCAAATGTTTTTGAGTAAAAGCATTAAACACTAAACCTGCACTTTTTTTGCTTTTAATACCACCCTTTTTTAAGGGCAAATACGGTCCACTATCCGGCATTTACTTTGGCTCCCGTCATGAATGCAAAGTCGTCTACATAACGTCGAAAATTACACAGTAAAATGAATCATCCAAAATCATCTATTGCTGAATCGGTATAGCGTTCTAAAGCTGTTCGAGCAATGGTATCCGGGCGTAAGTTCATGCTATTATCGTGTGAGAATCACAGGGTATTGTATAATTGTATAAACGGTAAAAATACCTTGCCGCTGAATACATGATTCTAACAATAGATACCAACCATCATGTTACCTCTATCAAAGTTTTTGCAATTATACATGAAGTAACATACAAGTTTTATTGTTACTATCATAGGCGAATATTGTTTATAATGCAATCACAAAATTTTCAGTAACTATCGTACAAAAAACCCTGGTAAGTACCACGCCTTTTGAATTCATCCTCAATTGCTTTAAGGACTGTCCCTTTATGCAAACCCCATGACGGTGCCACCAGCATGTCTTTCAACTGATCTCCTGATAACCTGTGAATGATAATATCATCACGGAGCCGCTCAATAAAATCGCATACGTATGAAACATACTTTTTGCATGACAAAAGGGAAAGTGCACCTGTGTTATATATCATTGCCAATGGCGTGCCTTTGATAACATGGAGATGATGAATCTTTACCCCTTTTACCGGAAGCCTGCTTATTTTATTGGCGGTTTCCATCATTTCATCCCAGCTTTCGCCGTGTATACCCAGAATAACATGTACGCATACATCAATACCACGCATAACAGCACGGTGTATGGCATCAACCGTCTGGCTATACGTATGCCCGCGTTGCAACCACTGCAGGCTTTTATCATGTACACTTTGCAAACCTATCTCAAGCCACAGCTCAAAATTTTCTTTTTTGTACTGTGCAATGAGATCAAGCACATCATCAGGAAGGCAATCCGGGCGTGTCCCTACCATAAGCCCAATGACATTGTCAAACTGCAATGCTGTATCATAAAGCTGTTTTAACACTGCCACCGATGCATGGGTATTGGTATATGCCTGAAAATAAGCAATATACTTTTGAGCATACAAGCCACGATGAAAGCCATCAATGGCAGATTGCATTTGCTGATGTATTGATTGTGTGCTATTTGCTGTAGGTGATGCTGAACCTTCCGAACAAAAAATACACCCATTACTGTTGATAGTACCATCACAGTTGGGGCATTTTAAATCAGCATTTATGGAAAGTTTAAAAATTTTTGTATTATACCTGGCAAATAAATAATCCCCAAAAAAAAGGTACGGCTTGCCATACCAGTTCCCACGCCTATAATGATTTGCTTTTTTCTTTTGATACACAATATGAATTCTTTAAATACATCTGATTTTGATATTTATACGGATTAAGTTTAACAATTGTTACACGCTTTACACTTTTAATGTTCCCTTTAGGGGTTAACTGTACTATGTATATACCCTCTTTTGTGGGATTTTCAAATCTTTTTTTGCCTGCTTTTATTTTTGAAGAAGCAAACTGCTGCGTTAGCTTTTTTAGCATAGCATCATCGCATCTCAGGGCATTGTAGATTGCTTCGCTAACTGTTATATCGTTTTTTAGTACAATGAGTACTGGTGTCGTAATGGATGATGGTGACGGATTAACCCCCTTAGCAGGTATAGGATGTTGCAAAGCATAATCTTTCTGGGGAGATGTTTCTTTTAAAACACCATACTCTGTTCTGTACGCTTTCCTCATTTCATAAAAAACCGGTGAGCGGCTTATTAAACTTATAGCTTTTTGCATGCTAATTTTTGCCTTCCTGATCTGGCCTTTCTTTTTCAATTGCAAAGCTTTAGTATATAATGTTTGTGAACGTTCAATACGATACTTCATATCGGTAATGTTTTCAATCACAGCCGTATCTTTTTCAGGATCGCACTGATTTAATAAAATCTGCAAAACATATAATCCTTTTGAAGTATCATTTTTTGATATGTAATTACAGGCAATCCGTGACAGTTTAAGCAACGTAAGGTTTTTTTGAAAATCAGTGTCAATAATTCTGGGACCCCAGAATCCAGATAA
>DAOLVF010000226.1:0-2613 GCA_035420565.1 Spirochaetota bacterium
ACAGGCTTATGAAAGAGTTCTGCGCTGAAAAAGGGGTAGCAGTTAAAGAATCAGGAAAAGTGATAGTTGCAAAAAACCAGCATGAGGTTCCAACCCTTTATGAGCTTGAGCAGAGAGCAAAAGATAATGGCGTGACAGTAGAGTTAATTAATGAAAAAAAATTGGAGCAGGTTGAACCGTGTGCCAGGACTAACACGCTTGCACTGTTTTCACCACATACAGCAGTGGTTGATCCTAAAGTGGTTATGCAGGCATTGTACCATGACTGCATCCAGCGGGGAATAACTGTATTGCTTTCCACGCCTTTTAAAAACTTTATCAGCGATACCAGCGTTGCAGCAGGCAGCTATACTATTACGTATGATAAGCTTATCAATTGTGCAGGAGCACACAGCGATACCATTGCACATACGAAAGCCCTTGCAAAGCATCTTGCGCTTATTCCCTTTAAGGGCATTTACACAAGACTGCAACCAGATAGCAAGCTTGCAATCAATGGGAATATCTATCCAGTCCCGGATGTACGCAATCCCTTTTTAGGCGTACATTTTACCAGAGATCCATACGGCAATGTGTACATAGGTCCAACGGCAATGCCTGTTTTTGGCAGGGAACATTACGGGGCACTGGATGGTTTAGGTTTGGAAAGCATCGATATCCTTTTCAAAGATGCACTGCTTTTCATTGCAAATAAAAGTTTTCGCAGCGTTGCCCTGGAAGAGCCAAAAAAATATATCCCTTATTTTTTTTATAAGGACGCAAAACAATTGGTGAAGGGACTGTCGTACCATGATATTGAGCCAGCAGCAAAAATTGGGATACGTCCTCAACTTGTTGACTGGACAAAGAAAGAGCTCGTCATGGACTTTTGCATTTATAGGGATGCTTCTACTGTCCATGTACTCAATGCAATCTCCCCGGCTTTTACCAGTTCGCTTTATTTTGCAAAAATTATTGTTGATAGTTATTGTATATAATACAATTAATGCTTTTTTTATGGGCGATAGTTACTGTACATGTATTTATATTATAAATTGAATGTATAAAATTACATAATCATTATAAGGAGTTTTACATGAAGATAAGTGTTATAGGAACAGGTTATGTTGGATTGGTAACGGGAACATGCTTTGCTGCGATGGGGAACACTGTTATATGTGTGGACAGCGATAATGAAAAAATTGAAAAACTTAAAAAAGGGATAGTCCCTATTTATGAACCAGGATTGGATAAACTTGTTGTTGAAAATTTCAAAAAAGGAAATCTTCAGTTTACAACTGACATAAAAGAAGCGCTGGATAAAACCACTATACTGTTTATAGCTGTTGGTACACCAATGGGTGAGGATGGTAGTGCTGATTTACGGTATGTACTTGACGTTGCAAAATCAATAGGTATGCATATGACGCATCCTATGGTTGTTGTGGATAAATCAACGGTGCCTGTTGGAACTGCTGAAAAGGTAAAGGCAACCATTCATGACGAGTTAAAAAAACGTGGCATTACGCTCAAAGTGGCTATGGTCAGCAATCCAGAGTTTTTAAAGGAAGGTGCTGCCGTTGAAGATTTTATGCGTCCTGACAGGGTCATCATTGGTACGGATGACGAAGAGGCACTGGCAGTAATGAAAGAATTATATGCACCGTTTACCCATAGTCATGAACGGTTTATAGCCATGGACATCCGCAGTGCAGAAATGACAAAATATACAGCCAATGCCATGCTTGCAACCAAAATAAGTTTTATGAATGAGATAGCAAACATTTGTGAAAGGGTTGGCGCAGATGTAAATATGGTACGTATTGGTATTGGCAGCGATCACAGGATTGGCTATAGCTTCATATATCCAGGTGTTGGTTATGGCGGCTCATGTTTTCCAAAAGATGTTCAGGCACTAATAAAAACAGCAAAAGATTACGGGTATGAACCAAAAGTTATTACTGCGGTTGAAGAAGTTAACAATAAGCAGAAGCTGGTACTGGTGGATAAGGTTGTACAGCGTTTTGGTGAGGATTTAACCGGGAAAATTTTTGCACTATGGGGTCTGGCGTTTAAACCTGAAACCGATGATATGCGCGAAGCAGCAAGCATCACCGTTATCAAAGAACTGGTAAAAAGGAATGCTTTTATCAAAGCATATGATCCCAAAGCAACAGAACAGGCAAAGCAATGTTATTTGCATGATATAAAAAATATAGAATATGAAACGAGCAAGTATGATGCATTGAATGATGCTGAAGCATTATTGCTGGTAACCGAATGGAAAGATTTCAGGAGTCCTGACTTTGATGAAATAAAAAAACGATTAAAAAATCCTGTAATATTTGATGGCAGAAATCAATATAACATAAAAAAATTAAAAAAAGATGGCTTTGAGATATACCAGATTGGTGTAGGCAATGTCAGATAAAACAAAATTTTTAATAACTGGCAGTTCAGGATTTATTGGCAAACACTTTATACAATTTTTAGACAATAGCACTATCAACGCCGAGGTAATTGGTGTTGATATTGTTCCCTCATCATTGACTGATACCAAATCTATAGTTTTACATGAGGAAATGTGTACTATGAACGACAGCAATGCCGTGCAATTGTTGTTACAAAAACATA
>DAOLVF010000227.1:0-2613 GCA_035420565.1 Spirochaetota bacterium
TATGTTTTTGTAACAACAATTGCACGGCATTGCTGTCGTTCATAGTACACATTTCTTCATGGAAAACTATAGCTTTTGTACCCGTTAATGGTGAGGGCACAATATCAACACCAAGTACTTCAGCGTTGATATTGCTATTATCTAAAAATTGTATAAAGTATGTGCCAATAAATCCTGAACTGCCGGTTATAAAAAATTTTGTTTTATCTGACATTACCTACACCAATCTGATATACCTCAAAGCCATCTTTTTGTAATTTTTTTATGTTATATTGATTTCTGCCATCAAATATTACAGGATTTTTTAATCGTTTTTTTATTTCATCAAAGTCAGGGCTCCTGAAATCTTTCCATTCGGTTACCAGCAATAATGCTTCAGCATCATTCAGAGCATCGTACTTGCTTGTTGCGTATTCTATATTTTTTATATCATGCAAATAACATTGCTTTGCCTGTTCGGTTGCTTTGGGATCATACGCTTTGACATATGCATTTCTTTTTACAAGCTCTTTGACAATGGTGATGCTTGCTGCTTCACGCATATCATCGGTTTCAGGTTTAAACGCCAGCCCCCATAGTGCAAAAATTTTTCCGGTTAAATCCTCACCAAAGCGCTGTACAACCTTATTCACCAGTGCAAGCTTCTGCTTATTGTTAACTTCTTCAACCGCAGTAATAACTTTTGGTTCATACCCGTAATCTTTTGCTGTTTTTATAAGCGCCTGAACATCTTTTGGAAAACATGAGCCTCCATAACCAACACCTGGATAGATAAAGCTATAGCCAATCCTGTGGTCGCTGCCAATACCAATACGTACCATATTTACATCTGCACCAACCCTTTCGCATATATTTGCTATCTCATTCATAAAACTGATTTTGGTTGCAAGCATTGCGTTGGCTGTATATTTTGTCATCTCGGCACTGCGAATATCCATGGCAATAAACCGTTCATGGCTATGGGTAAACGGTGCATATAATTCTTTCATTACTGCCAGAGCCTCTTCGTCATCCGTACCAATGATGACCCTGTCGGGACGCATAAAATCTTCAACGGCAGCACCTTCCTTTAAAAATTCCGGGTTGCTGACAACCGCTACTTTGAGTGTAATACCACGTTTTTTTAGCTCTTCATGGATGGTTGCTTTTACCTTTTCAGCAGTTCCAACAGGTACTGTTGATTTATCAACAACAATCATGGCATGGGTCATTAGCATACCTATAGATTTTGCAACATCCAGTACATACCGTAAATCAGCACTTCCATCCTCCCCCATGGGTGTGCCAACCGCTATAAACAGTATTGTTGTTTTATCCAGTGCTTCTTTTATGTCAGTTGTAAACTGGAGATTCCCTTTTTTGTAATTTTCAACAACAAGTTCATCCAATCCTGGTTCATAAATAGGAACTATCCCTTTCTTGAGTTTTTCAATTTTTTCATTATCACTGTCCACACATATAACAGTATTCCCCATCGCAGCAAAGCATGTTCCCGTTACCAATCCAACATAACCTGTTCCTATAACACTTATCTTCATGTAAAACTCCTTATAATGATTATGTAATTTTATACATTCAATTTATAATATAAATACATGTACAGTAACTATCGCCCATAAAAAAAGCATTAATTGTATTATATACAATAACTATCAACAATAATTTTTGCAAAATAAAGCGAACTGGTAAAAGCCGGGGATATTGCATTGAGTACATGGACGGTAGTAGCATCTCTATAAATGCAAAAGTCCATGACAAGCTCTTTCTTTGTCCAGTCAACAAGCTGAGGGCGTATCCCAATTTTTGCTGCTGACTCAATATCATGGTACGATAGTTCCTTAACCAATTCTTTTGCGTCCTTATAAAAGTAATATGGGATATATTTTTTTGGCTCGTCCAGGGCAACGCTGCGAAAACTTTTATTTGCAATGAAAAGTAGTGCATCTTTGAAGAGTATATCAATGCTTTCCAGACCTAAACCCTGCAGTTTCCCATAGTGTTCCCTGCCAAAAACAGGCATTGCCGTTGGACCTATGTACACATTGCCGTATGGATCTCTGGTAAAATGTACGCCTAAAAAGGGATTGCGTATATCCGGGACTGGATAGATATTCCCGTTGATTGCAGGCTTGCTATCTGGTTTCAGTCTGATGTAAATGCCCTTAAAGGGAATAAGCGCCAGATGCTTTGCAAGGGCTTTGGTGTGAGCAATGGTATCGCTGTGTGCTCCTGCACAATTGATAAGCTTATCATAGGTAATAGTATGGTTACCTGCTATAATGCTGGTATCGCTGGTAAATTGTTTGAATGGCGTTGAAAGCAATACCGTTATCCCCCGTTGAATGCAGTCATGGTACAATGCCTGCATAACCACTTTTGGGTCAACAACTGCTGTATGAGGCGAAAACAGCGCAAGCGTGTTAGTTCTGGCACACGGTTCAATCTGCTCCAATTTTTTTTCATTAATTAGCTCTACTGTCACGCCATTATTTTTTGCTCTCTGCTCAAGCTCATAAAGGGTGGGAACCTCATGCTGATTTTTTGCAACGATCACCTTCCCTGATTCTTTAACTGCTACCCCTTTTTCAGCGCAGAACTCTTTCATAAGCCTGT
>DAOLVF010000228.1:0-2600 GCA_035420565.1 Spirochaetota bacterium
GTTGATCCAGATATTTTACCAGATACCAGAAGGCTTTTTTATTCCCTGAATATCCGAGTGTGTTCATGGCTGTGATTCGTTGCTCCCATGTGCCGTTTTTTAGATTCTGGATATAATCGCTGGGAAAAGTTGGTTCTGTTATACACAACAGAATAGTGACAGTAATCATAAAAAGTTTTAAATAGTCTTGCATAATTGGTACGCTCCAGAATAGAATAGATATTTATAAAAAATTTCACAACATCACCATAAAAAACTCAATTATTTTTTAAATTTTTTTTTAAACATTTGCAAGTTTATTGACAATTTTAATAATTATTAATAAAATCTACCATCTTAAAAATTTTAAATAGAGATAGCCATATAAAAGGAGTTGGCAATGTTCAATAAAGAATATGAATCAATGGAAGTAAAAAAGTTAAAAGAACTTCAACTGGAGAGGTTACGATGGTCGCTTAAACATGCCTATAATAATGTTGCCCATTATAAGAATGCTTTTGATAAGGCAAGGTTTAATCCCGATAAATTTTCCTCTCTTGATGATTTGAAGCATGTTCCTTTTCTCATGAAGCAGACGATGCGAGATAGCTATCCTTATGGTTTATTTGCAGTGCCATTGGAAAAGGTTATTCGGATACATTCTTCATCAGGTACTACGGGGAATGCAACCGTAGCCGGGTATACAAGAAATGATATTGAGGTGTGGGCTGAGCTGATTGCTCGATGCATAGTTGGTGCAGGGGGTTCAGAGAAGGATATAGTTCAGGATGCCTATGGATATGGATTATTTACAGGTGGATTGGGATTGCATTATGGTGCTGAAAAGCTTGGTGCTACTGTTATCCCGGTATCAGCAGGCAATACCGAGCGACAGTTGATGTTGATAAAGGATCTTGGTACAACTATCCTCGTGTGTACTCCATCGTATGCGGTTAATATGGCAGATTATGCTGAGAAGAAAATGCCTGATTATGATTTTAAAAAAACAAAGCTTAAAGCAGGAATTTTTGGAGCTGAACCATGGACTCAAAGTATGCGAAAAGAGATAGAAAATCGTATGGGAATTGATGCATATGATATATATGGATTAAGTGAGGTCATGGGTCCTGGGGTATCATGCGAATGCAGCCAGAAGTCAGGATTGCACATATTTGAAGACCATTTTTATGTTGAGGTGATAGACCCTGAAACAGGAGAGGTATTGCCAGAAGGCGAACAGGGTGAAATAGTATATACTTCACTTACGAAAGAGGCATGCCCGGTTATTCGTTATAGGTCACGAGACATTACCAGAATATATCGGGACTCCTGTAAGTGTGGTAGGACAATGATTAAAATGGAAAAGGTTACGGGAAGAAGTGATGATATGCTTATCATCAGGGGCGTTAATGTATTCCCCATGCAGATAGAAGCAGTCCTCATGGAAGTTGAAGGTACTGAACCTCATTACCAGATTATCGTGGATCGCAAAGGTGCTCTTGATGATGTTGAAATAAAGGTGGAGGTAAATGAAAAAATATTCACCGATCAACTGGGTGTATTAAAGGGAATAACTGAGCGGATTGAACAGCGTATCAGAAGCGTATTGGGAATCAGTGCTAAGATTACATTGGTAGAACCAAGTACCTTGCAGCGTAGTGAAGGTAAAGCAAAACGCGTTATTGACAAACGTAATTTGTAGAGAATAAAGATGTAAATGATGCAGGATCTCATTCATAAAGCAAAAAATATTCGTAGAATTAACTCAATGTGGTGTGCCCACGTAAATTTATTTTTAGGAGAATAACCATGAATGTAACGCAATTATCACTTTTTTTGGAGAATAAGCCAGGACACCTACTGAATGCATTAAAAGTAATAGCAGATGAAAATATTAATATCCTTACGCTAACTATTGCAGAAGTATCAGATTTTGGTATTGTACGGATGATAGTTACTAAACCTCAAAAAGCAATAGAAGCTTTGCGTTCTCATAAATTTGTTTGTTCCCCAACCGATGTACTGGCTATTGAATTAGATGATAAACCAGGTTCATTGCTACAAGCACTTGAAATATTTGCTAAACGAAATTTAAATATTGAATATATGTATGCATTTACTGAGAAACGTGGTGATAAGGCTGTTATGATTTTTAAGTTTTCAGATATTGAAACAGCAAAAAAATCGCTTCTTGAAGAGGGATTTAATGTGATAAAAAAAATTGATTTAATTGGGGAGTAATGCAATGCAAAAAAAAGTTATGCTGGGCAATGAGGCTATTGCGCGTGGTGCTTATGAAGCAGGCTGCCATGTAGCTGCAGCGTATCCTGGTACTCCCAGCACAGAAATTTTAGAAACAATAGCTGCTGAGTATAGAAATATTAAGGCACAATGGTCTCCCAATGAAAAAGTTGCATTGGAAGTTGTTGCCGGTGCATCAGTTGCTGGTGCTAGAGCAATGGCTGCAATGAAGCATGTTGGGCTGAATGTAGCGGCAGATCCATTATTTACTTTTTCATATACTGGTGCAAACGGGGGATTTGTTATTATTAATGCCGATGACCCGGGTGCATGGAGTTCACAAAATGAGCAGGACAATCGCCACTATGCACGAGCTGCCA
>DAOLVF010000229.1:0-2569 GCA_035420565.1 Spirochaetota bacterium
CTTCCACGCTCATAAAAAAATCCCTGTGGGAATTATATGAGGATATAAAAGATAAGATAATAGAAGCCTTTGAAAAGTGTGAAAAGGGTGGAAAGACAAAGTTTGTAACCATTGATAAAATGGTACAATAATTATAATTGTTTATAATTGAAAGAAAAGCCTCTTGTGTACAGTAGTAAAGCCTGGTTGCTATATCATAATGCTTATGTTTCCTGCATAGTATGCCACCAAACATTACCTATTAAAAATACATTAAAACTTCTTTAAAAAGTTTACATATCGTTGTCATGATGTAACATTGTCATATATATTATTTTTTTGTTGCGCAAATATTCTATTGTTATGAACTTACAAATAGGTATATCATTTTTTTCTATAATGTATTTATTATACAATTTTGTATTATTATGAAAAGGATAGCATGACTGATGGATTATGTATACATACCGGTTAGGCTAACGATATATCTTTTATAACAGGAGGGTATTATATATGAATCTTAAAAAACTGATACGCAATTATTTGAGCTTTGTCAATTTCAGCACAATGATTCAATTAACAATGCACTGGCTCTGGTTCAGGCGAAAACGGGTCTTTTTTATCTTTGAAGGTCGTGAATACACGTATAACGAGGTGTATAAACAGTCAAAGCGCTATGCAACATTTTTTTTAAGCATGCGTAAAAAGCTTATTGAAAGTGGAAGGTTGCATGACAATCAAAGGCTTGCTTTTGGCGTTTACATGGATAACAACCCGGAATTTATCTTTGCCTCGTTTGGTGCGGGTTTGAGCAACTCTATCCTCTTTGCTATCAATACCGGATTCAGAGGGGAAACACTGGCAAAGGTTATAGATCAGGCAAACATCTCGTTTCTCATTATCAATGAAAGCACAGTACATGAGGTTGCACCAATCATCAACAATAGTACGGTGATTCATGCAGATGACATCTATTATGCTGGCAACAACAATGGTTACGCTGCTCAGGGGTTCCACTCCCTTGAGGAAGCTGTTGACCATGCTCAGCATGAAAATATCCCCAAAAACTATCGAACAAAAATTGATAATTTTAGTCCCGTCATTGTCATCTATACCTCCGGCACATCAGGGCTGCCCAAAGGCGTTCCCTGCAGCCATATCAAGCTGGTGGGAGCTGGATTTATTGTGCAATTTGCCGTTCATCTCAATAAAAATGATCGCGGTTATATTTCCATGCCGTTGTTTCATTCCAATGCATGGTATATTGGAATTTTGCCGCAATTGATTGTTGGCGGAAGCTTTGTTTTGAAAAGGCGTTTTTCCGCCAGCGCCTTTGAGGAGGATATGCTGCGCTATGGAGTAACCTTCCTTAACTATGTTGGGCAGCCACTGCATTACATTATTGAAGCACTGGAGCGCAAGTATGGCAGCGGTGAAGCGGTGGAAGCCACGCTGGCACATCATCCGCACAATAAATTTCGCAAAGCGTATGGCAACGGTGCAACGGTGACCGATCGTATAAAATTAAAGCGTTACCTTGGCATGGAGCACATTTACGAGATTTATGGTTCAACCGAAGCGGTTATTACCACTGCCAACCTTCCTGGGGACCCAATCGATTCTGTTGGCAGGGTTGATTCATCTATCAAAATATTGAATGAAGAAGGGAAAGAGTGCGAGCCGGGGATAGTAGATGAAAATGGCGCTCTGATTAATTATGATAAGGCTGTGGGCGAGATATGCCGTAAGGTTGGCGATAGTAACCTTAGATTTGAAGGATATTTTGGGAATGAAAAGGCAACCAGTCAAAAATTTCGTGATGGGTGGTACCATTCGGGAGATCTGGGGCACATACGAATCATCAATGGCAGGCGATATTTGTTTTTCAATGGCCGAACTGATGACTGGATTCGCAAGGATGGCGAAAATTTTTCTGCTGAGAACGTTCTTGATTTTGCACACAGAATTCCATGCGTTGACATTGCAATTGCTTATGGCGTTCCCAGCGAGGTTTCCGATGAAAAGGTTATGATTGCCATACAGCTTAAAGATGGCGCATCTTTTAATCCTGATGAAGTGTACCGGTGGTTTATGCAGCAGCAGAAAGAAGGCGGGATGGACCCAAAGTGGATGCCGGATTACATTAGAATAATTGATAAATTTTCTGTGACCAATACACAAAAAATTATGGTGAGGCCCTTTAAAAAAGAAAACTTCAATCTTGATAGCAACCCTACCATGGAAATTTATTTCCGCCAGCGAGGCGACAATACCTACAGGCTTTTAACATACGATGAGTTTGTTAAAATCAAAGAAGCATTTAAGACAAATGGCAGGGAGGCTGTTTTATCACGAAACTGAAAAAATCTGTGATTATGGATAAATGATGGTGTAGCTTTTTAATGAACCTGTTTCTGGAGCTGGTGCAGGAGCAACGTTTTTTATTTGTTGCATGTTGTTCATGACAATGGTACTATAATTTTATAGTACCATCATCCTTGATTGGTAAAGGAATTGGATATGGAACAATTGCGCAGCTTTACAAGCCCATTTGATATATCACGATGCAAAGAATGCGGGGAATGCTTGC
>DAOLVF010000230.1:0-2563 GCA_035420565.1 Spirochaetota bacterium
GCTATCTGCTCCAGATTCTTTTTTTTATATCCAGTAAACTTCCCTATGATTTCCCTGTTTTGCCGTAACAGTATAATAGTTGGGAAACGTACAACATCCATGCTGGTACGTGTCGTACCCAGCACATCTGTAAAATAGCACGTTATGCCATACTGTGAAGCCTGCGCATTTACCTCTTCTATGCCTTCGGCATAGACAAAATAGCACAGTACATTTTTTTGTGATTTTTTAATACATTGCAATAGTTCCGGTATCTCTTTTTCACACGGTTTACAGTGTATTGACGTAAAATATAGTATTGCAATCCCCTGCGGTTGTACTTTCTGCAATAACTGGGAAAGCACATAACGCTTGCCATGATTATCGTACAGCGCTGTTTCAGGTGCAACCTCGCCGCTGGCTATGGATACCACAAACATTAATACAAAAACAATACCTACAATATGACAGTTTTTACCACGCATACGCCATCCCCTTTTTTGCTTGGTATTGTATATTGTAGCAATCTACATCCATGGCAAGTTATTTCCAGTAAAAAATGATGTGTCTGCTACTAAAAATTTTGTGAACACTGAAATAAAATCCTTGCAATTTTTATATGGCATTACCACTATTGTCCATCGTTGGTAGCATAACATTAATTTCCAGTAACTATCGCCCATAAAAATATTTTTTTTGCTTTTAAAAATGCTATTATATAGTAAATAATCACCAGTAAGGGAGATACCAATGGCTAAATGTGAAGTTTGTGGCAAATCTATACTGTTTGGTCATAATGTAAGCCATTCCAATAAAAAAACCGGCAAAATATGGCATGCAAATGTTCAAAAAATTCGCGTGGTAGAGGGAAACAAAGTAGTCCGTAAAAACGTATGCACACGCTGTATCCGCTCGGGAGCAGTGCGCAAGGCTATATAATCACTTTATTAAACCAATTAAAACCATACCACCAGCCACCAGTATCAAAAAAGCTGTTACCCCTGCCAGTATTGCAGGGAGGGCTATATATCCTATTGTCTTTAAACTTTCTATCTGATAGCGCTGGGAAATGCAGCGCATTGCAATAAACAATGACCATATAAACAGTGCTAACGATGCAGCGCTGTAAAAAAATACCGGTGCAAAATATAATGATTTGAATATCAGTACAACAGGCACAATAAAAATCCGGGGAATCTGCGAAAGCGCCAGCGCATTGATGATATAGCCACCCGAAGCCTGATAGCCGCCTATCTGCAATATTACCGTTAACAACCCTGCGTATATTATAAGGCACAATGCATGAAGTAAAAACAACGCTATGAAACCATAGGTAATCTTATAGTTAAAAAAGCTTGTTTGCGTTGAAAGCAGTGATTGCGCCACAATATCCATAAAGACAACTATCGCCACAACCACAGCACTGACGATGAAATGCTTTTTATCCTCAACCGCTATAATCTGCGACAGCTTTTCAGGATCAATCAGCGCACTATACCAATAATCCAATATCTGTATCACATTCATGGCAGGTAACTATATTCCACCAAAGAATACTGTGAGTTTACCATCTGCTCTAACTTTGGTTTAAAAAACGATGACATCGTCATCAGTAACCGTTCAATGGGGCTTGCCGTATCATCATAAACGGCTGAATCGTCCGGCAGCTTAGCTAATGTACGCGCCTTATTTAATGCATCGTCATAGCTGCCCAGCTCATCAGCAAGTTTATACTCAACCGCCTGATTGCCGGTAAACACACGCCCATCAGCATACGGCATGATATCGCTTACCGCCATATTTCTGCCTGCTGCTACATCGTGCACAAACTTCTGATAACTTGAATCAATAATCTGTTGAATCAACTGCAATTCTTCCGGCGATATCTCTCTGTGCATGGCAAGGATATCCTTATACCTTCCGCTTTTTATTACATTCATACGGATACCCAACTTATCAAATAAGCCTTTGAGATTGGGAGCCATGGCAATAACGCCAATTGAGCCTGTTATGGTGCCATAGTTGACAACAATAGCATTGCACGCCGAAGCAATGTAGTAACCGCCTGATGCTGCCACATCACCCATCGAAGCTATGATGGGAATATTTTTTTTTCTAAGCGATAGTATCTTGGTATATATCTCCTGTGTTGCAGCAACCGTCCCGCCAGGAGAATTAATCCGTATAACTATCGCCCTGATGCGGCTGTCCTGTGCTAATGCATCAAGCCTTTTTACAATGTAATCGGCATTAGCCTGCGCCATCATATCACCGGTTGCTTCGATACGTCCATACACACGCACGATGCCAACTCCGGGACCCTCGGTGAGGTTAATCCGTGTACCAATGGTCATCTGGCGTTGCATGGTTATGCTTATCTGGATTATTGCAAGTACAACCGCAAAAACCACCATTGCCAGTATGGCTATAAGTATCCGTCTGTTTTTATCCATACCTTATCCCCTGCCAATATTTGACAACAATACACCATGTACAGCAATAAATGCAACATTTTTTTCTTGCTTTTTTTGGCGATAGTTACTATTAAAACCGATAAGTCGGTATAGTATAAAACCGTTGCTCT
>DAOLVF010000231.1:0-2477 GCA_035420565.1 Spirochaetota bacterium
GGTGATAGTTCCTGTGTTATTTGACTTGAATTCACAGGTTGTGCATATATCATAAGTGTATAGTAAATCTGGATTGTTTGCCGGGTATCACAAAAAATCATTGACATTTATGCAATACTATTTTATAATATGCAATAATAAATGGAGGTGTCATGAAATCTATACAGATAGGTTTTATTGGGCTGGGACGCATTGCCGATCTTCATTATCTGGGATATACCAATAATAAACAGGCAAAGGTATATGCGGTGTGCGATAGTAACCTTGAACTTGCACAGAAAAGAAAAAAACAATGGAATGCCGAAAAAGTATATACCGATTACCGTGATCTTGTAGCTGATGCACATGTTGATGCCGTTGAAATTCTAACCCCTCACTCGCTCCATGAATCAATGACGGTAGCTGCCGCTCATGCCGGAAAACATATTGCACTGCAAAAACCCATGACGGTTGACCTGAAAAGTTCCGACCGCATAATTGCTGCGACAGACACTGCCGGTAAAATTTTTAAGGTTACCGATAACTATCCATTTTACCCGCCTATCAGGCTGGCAAAAAAGATTATAGATAACGGCGAAATTGGAAAACCTATTGCCCTGCGCATAAAATTTATTGGAGGAGGCAGCGGCGGGTGGCATGTGCCGCCAGAAGCATGGCAGTGGCGGATTAAGGAAAATACCGAGAGCGGTGGCATGCGCGGGCTTGATACATTTGATCATGGACATCACCTATGGACAACAGCATGGTATTTATGCGGCGGTGTTGAAAAGACAGCAGGATGGATTGACTCAATTGATGGCATTATTGATGCTCCTGCAGTCATGATGTGGAAGTATGACAATGGATGTTACGGCTCAATTGAGTTTGTTCATTTGCCTTCGCTTACCATCCCCTGTAAATATTATGCCAATGATGAGTGGATAGAGGTAAGTGGCACTCATGGTATAGTAGTTATACGTCGATGTACGGGGAGTATTAATAAAGGCCCGGTTGTTGGAGTTTTTACTAACAAGGGATGGAAAAACTACAATGTTCCATCCGACTGGAGCCTTGGATTTGTGGGCGCTACCCATAATTTTATAAACGCAATTCTTGGTAAAGAAGAGCCCATGCTTTCAGGAAGGGATGCACGTGAAATTTTGCGCTTTTCTTTAGCAATTCAAAAATCGGCCCGGCTTAACAGGGAGGTTTATACACACGAACTGGACAGCAAATTTCCCTCACTTTACTATGTTCGCCACCACTGCAAAGAGCTCAAGGCAAAAAAGCCCAAAAAAAGCATTGCTGAGCGCCTTGGCTTATCGGCAAACTTTGCAAAATATGCGCCACAGGCAAAAGAGCTGACCCGGCAATTTATAAAGCGGTATAATCCCGAGGCAGCAAAACAGTGGACAGTAACTATCGCCCTGCATATAAAAAAAGAGGGCAATGCCGATGAGTTTCTGTACAGCATTGCAATTAATAATGGCGCGTTGATGGTAAAGGAAGGGGCGCTCCCTGAAAAATGGGACATGAAGATTACCGCGCAGGCAGGCGTATGGGCTGCAATTTTACTCAAAAAGAAACGCATTGAAATGGCGTATCTTCAGGGGTTGCTGAAAATTGAAGGGAAGTCGGAAGAGGCGCTGCGATTGCGTTCAGCATTTGGAATTTGATTGAGGGGAGGTTTCGTATGAAACAGAGTATAGCACAAACCGGTTTATCACTCATAACAAAATTAGGATATGCCGTTGGTGATTTTGGCGCCAACATGGTGTTCCAGTCGGTAGTTCTTTTTTTAATGTTTTATTTAACAGATGTTTTTTTGATACCTGCGGGAGTTGCCGGCACAATTTTTTTAATTGCAAAGATATGGGATGCAGTAAGCGACCCAATGATGGGGTACATCAGCGATAGAACAAAATCACGGTGGGGGCAGAAGCGGCCATATCTTCTTTTTGGTGCGCTGCCTCTGGGTATTTGTATGATGCTACTTTTTTATACTCCTGCGCTTGAAGGTTCATCAAAAACAATGTATGCGCTGGTGATGTTTTTGCTGGTATGCACTGCGTACACCGTTGTTAATATTCCTTACGGCGCTTTGACGGCAAACCTTACCCTTGATACCAACGAACGCTCACGCCTAACCGGTTACCGTATGTTTTTTGCGATACTGGGCACATTATTTGTAGCAGGGGCAACAAAGCCTCTTGTTGGTTTGTTCGATAGTTCCGTTGAAGGGTGGCGCTTTATTGGAATGTTGTACGGCGCCATAGCAGCATTTTTTACCCTTGTAACATTTGCCACAGTAAAGGAGCGCATACAGCATAAGGATACCGATGAATATCATCTGCGCGATATTGCCACAACGTTAAAGGTAAATAAACCGTTTATTTTTTTATCGATAGGTGTGTTTTTACATTTGTGTGCAATAGGCGTGCTGGCATCGATGGTAAATTATCTGCTCAAGTATAATTATGCAAAAGAGGAATTTGTTC
>DAOLVF010000232.1:0-2476 GCA_035420565.1 Spirochaetota bacterium
TTGATTATAGGTAAAGTTTGTACATCAATTATTTTTTAAAGCAAATTATACAATATGAAGGCACTATCGAACAACAAATAGGGGCAATAATATGAATAGTAGCACAACCAATCCCATATACTCATTTATACAATCTATACCATTCTTAACCAATATTATCAAAAAAGGTGGAATCAGGTTAAAATGGGTCACTGCAGTATCAGCACTCATGGTCATTGTCATAAGTATTATTAGCTTTTTATTAATTACAATTTCTGAGCACGCACTTATCAAAGCCAATGATAAATTATGTCAGACAATAGCTCATACCATCTCATCTTCCGAAAGTTTTTTAACCGCTGAAAAAAGGGCATTGAAACGTTCCATGATTCTGCAGGATATAGTAAAAGGACTGTCAAAAACCGGCATTGAAGGGTTTATTTATGCCGCTGTCTATGATTTAAACGGAGTACTTGCCGAAAAAAAATATACTTATGCTGCACATACTAATGCGAAACTCCATGGAAAATATTTCTCAAAAGACCTCGTTAAACAATTTGCATCATTAAACACAACCGTAAAAGAAAGGATAGAGTTAACAATAGATTCCAGTCAAACATGGTGTTATCGTTATCGTATCCCTTTTGAGTTTTTTAAATCAAAGGTAGGGATTATAGAGATAGTTTTTACCGAGGATGCAATATTAGGACCAGTTCACAAAGCAAGGCTTCTTATGCTCATCATTGCGGCAATCCTTTTATCAGCCAGCATATATGCAGCTATGCGGATTGCACGGCAGATGGTACAACCATTAGTGCAATTAACTACAGGAGTTATAAAAGTAAAGGATGGTGATTTAACTACCCGGATTGATGTAACAACACATGATGAAATTGGGATTCTTACTGAAGAATTTAATACAATGATTGATCATCTGCGTGAAAAGTTAAAAATGCAAAAGTTTGTTTCTGAATCAACTATCTCCATGATACACGAAAAAAGAGACGATGAATTGGATTTAGGTGGCACAAATAAGAATATGGCTTTCCTTTTTTCTGATATTCGTGGGTTTACGGCCATGTCCGAGAAGCTTCCTCCAGAACAGGTTGTTTCTATTCTGAACGAATACCTTGACCTGCAAGCTGCAATTATAAAAAAGCATGGTGGTGATATTGATAAATTTGTTGGTGATGAAATTATGGCTGTTTTTGAAGATAAAACAAAAGCAGATACCGCAGTTGAAGCAGCAGTTGATATCATAGAATCAATTCAAAAACTAAACAAACAGCGTGAAAAAGCAGGTGCAGTAACAATTACTGTTGGGATTGGCATTCATATGGGGGATGTTGTTCATGGCAGAATGGGTTCAAAGGACAGGATGGATTTTACATCCATTGGTGATGCCGTTAATCTAGCAGCACGATTGTGCTCACATGCTGATGCCCAGACAATAATCGTATCTCAAGAAATTATAACAAATCTTTCAAAAAAGAAATTTAAAGGGAAGAAGCTGGGACCCATTAAGGTTAAAGGTAAAGAACAACCAATACCAATTTTCCAGATAACCGGGAAAGCATGATTACTCTTGATTAATAATTGGATAAAACTCTTTCCGTATAAAATAGCTTATCTTACGCAATATCTCTTTGTATAGTTTTTTATTATTTTTAATGTTTTCAAACAATATTGCTGCATGAACAAGATTATCAAGATCCGATTCAGCAATACCCTGAGTATGAAGTTCAGCATGCTCTGTAGTATTTAATAACAAATTATATTTCTTAGCTATCTCATCCAGTATTATGATCTCTATGGAAATATCAAGATTGTCACCAATTGAATTCCCAATACGCAAAGCATGATAGGCAAAATTGTTTGTTAAAAAAGAATTGGCATCCAATTTTTTTGCAATCATCTCAGGCACACTATGCTCGGATAAATACCTATGTAATATATCAACTTTCTGCATACTCCCCCCTCCAATGTGATAGTTGTTTATATCCTCTCAATCTATAAATCATTATGCCAGAAGCGATGTAAAAATACAACAAAATAATCAAATTCCACAACTTCTGGACATAGTAAAACCACTTGTTTTAAGCACATATTCACGATAGTTCTTTTCAAGATCACTTATTATCATATCGGAAACAATATCTTTAACAGTGTGCTGTGGTTCCCACCCCAATTTTTCACGCGCCTTTGTTGGGTCACCGATGAGTATATCTACTTCAGAAGGTCTGAAGTAGCGCTGGTCAATTCCAACAACAACCTTATTGAGGCAAGCCCTTGCAGTTTGCAATATGTTTTCTTTATGCTCAGGTGCACAATGTATCGATTGTAATCGTGATAACAATACAGGCAAACATTCCATATGCTTCCCTATAGCTTATAGTTATCCAATAAGCAAAAAGCTTTGCAACACCATAAGGACTTCGTGGATAAAATGGTGTGTTTTCACTCTGAGGAAATTCAACAGCTTTGCCAAATAGCTCAG
>DAOLVF010000233.1:0-2454 GCA_035420565.1 Spirochaetota bacterium
AAAAAAATATCCATTATATTATAAGTATGCCTTAAAGGATACACAATCAGTATTAGATGAATATTTTACCAATCCAATACTAAAAGCAGTCATAACTCCTTACTGGACATACATGGGATTACCTCCTTCAAAATTATGTTTTAGTGATATGGCAGCGTTGTTGTTTTCGTATGCGGAATTTAAACCATATCACATAAAAGGCGGCTCGCAGATGCTGTCAAATTGCCTGCTTGAAACATTTTACCGCAATGGCGGTGAAGCGTTATTTAATACAGATGTCCAGAAGCTTTTGATTAGAAATAATAGCGTTTATGGAGTAAAAACTTCAGATGGCGCTGAATTTCAATCAAAATATGTTTTATCCAATGCATCAGCAATCAGCACATTTGTTGATATGCTGGATGACGACAAAGTTTCCCGTCGGGTTATTGAACCCTATAAAGGTAGCAGTATTGGAACATCATTTTTTACTATATATTGCGGTCTTGATTGTGAATACGATAAGGTTGGCATCAATGAAGAAACCAATTTTATATGCAACACCGCCATTCCAGAATATGATTACGAACTATCAAAAGTAGTGGATACCGACCAGAGTTCATTTATTGTAACATGCTACAATGTTTTTGACAATGCAATGGTTCCTGAAGGCACCAGTCAGGTTGTACTGGTAACCATGAAATATGCTGATGCATGGCTTAAAGTTCCACCTGCACAGTATTATGATGAAAAACACCGCTGTGCGGAAGCGATGCTTAAAAATGCTGAAAAAGTTTTCCCCGGACTTGTAAGCCATATCGAAGAGATGGAAATAGCAACGCCTATAACCCATATGCGCTATTTAAATCATCCCGGTGGAGGAGCATACGGATTTGATCAGTATGTTAAAGATTCTACTTTGTTTATTTCGCCTAAACCACCCATCAATGGTCTTTATTGTGCAGGGAGCTGGTACGGTTCTGCAGGCTATCAGCCAACCCTTACATCGGGACATTCAGCAGCAATGGCAATAGTTAAAGATATACGTAATAAATAGGAGGGGATGATGAATAGTGAAATACTAAAACAGTTAGATGGTTATGATAACATTATAAACGAACGAGAGGTGCTCAAACGGTATGGTTATGATTATAGATTGGATAGAGGGCTTGAAAAAAAATATCTTGAGCGGTTACATCCACGTCATATCACTACCAAAATTATTGACATCATAGATGAAACGCCATCAACTAAAACATTGCGTTTAGCTTCAGTGGAAAAATATTTGCCACCATTTCAGGCAGGACAGTACATATCCGTTAATGTTGATATTGATGGAATCATAACTTCACGGCCATATAGCATTTCCTCATCACCTGATGAGACAGCGTATTATGATATCACTATCAGACGAGTTGAAGGTGGGTTTGTATCTCATTACTTGCTTGATTCAACAAAGATTGGCAACACATTGCAAATATCATCACCATCAGGTAATTTTATTCATAATCCTATTATTCACAGCAATAAACTTGTTTTTATTGCAGGGGGTAGCGGCATAACACCATTTAAATCCATGATTCAACATGCTGTTAACACCGGTATCAGCAGGGATATATGGCTTATCTATGGAAACAAAAATTCAGAAGAAATAGTATTTGATGATTATTTTACCATGGTTGCAAAAAAATATCCCACAATACGATATATACAGGTATTGGAGGAGGGCAGGGCTCGCTATAATGGGTATATAACGGCAAAAATAATTAAGGAAGTTGTGGGCGATAGTTCCAATAAAACTTTTTTTGTATGTGGGCCTCAGGGTTTATATAAACATATTCTTAAAGAATTACAAACCTTACAATTAAAGCCCAAACAGATACGCATGGAGATGTATGGAGTGCCAACAGATGTTTTTAAACAAAAGGGATGGCCTGAAGATGTTAATCCAGATTCAAAATTTAAAATTACTATTAAAAATAAAAAAGAATTTACCGTAACAGCAGGTGAACCATTGTTAAACTCAATGGAAAAAAATGGAGTCATTGTACCATCGTTATGCAGAAGCGGGGAATGCAGCTTATGCAGGGTTAAACTTATATCAGGGAAAGTGTATCAGCCGGAAGGTGTCAAGCTGCGTCAGGCTGACCGACGTTTTGGTTATATCCATTCATGTGCTGCCTTCCCTATCACTGATTGTGAAATAATGTTATAAAAATTAATTGATTGAAGGAGATTCTATGATCAAGACTAAAATTACAGAAATGTTTGGTGTTAAGTATCCAATTATCTGTGGAGCTATGATGTGGTTATGTAAACCTAAACTTTGCGCAGCAATTTCAAACGCTGGAGGTATTGGAAATTTAACGGCAGGCAATTATAACTCTGAAGAGGAATTTAGAAATGCTATTCATGAAACACGGAAACTAACTGATAAACCTTTTTTTGTTAATGTAACAATTTTGCCATCTGTTC
>DAOLVF010000234.1:0-2436 GCA_035420565.1 Spirochaetota bacterium
TAGCATGATTTACCATATATACAGAACGCTCAACATCTTCATTGGAGTAGACAACTGTTCCCATGAGAAGGGTCTGGGTTTCAATATCGGCAAGTATTTGTGATAAAATTGTTTGAATACTTTTTGATTGCTCTATTGATCTTTCGGCTAATTTCCCTATTTCATCGGCAACAACGGCAAAACCCCTGCCATGTTCACCGGCACGGGCTGCTTCTATTGAGGCATTCAATGATAACAGGTTTGTTTTCTCAGCTATGTCATTGATGGTTTCAGCTATCTGGCGTATATTATCAGAGTAGTTTTTAATTTTTTCTATCCCTTTGAGTGCATCATCTAAATGCTCTTTTGTAACAGAAGTTTGTCCCTGACTTTTATAGCTCAGTTTAACAGCCGATTTTGCCGCATCAGTGATATGCCCAAGTCCTTTGATATATTCAAAAAGCAACTCCTTGTTTTTTTGTAAGATAGTATCCTGGTGTAATGCATTGGATGCAATCAAGTCAACAGTTGATGAAAATTCCTCCAGTGCTGCTGATGTTTGTTCAATATTGCTATTTTGCTCGTGCATGTTGTCGGTTAATAGCCTGGTTGTTTCCCTGACATTTTGAGCAATATCATACAATTCTTTGATGGATGCATTGACCTTATTTAAAATCTGAGTCAGTTCACTATTCTTGTTTTCTATGTATTCTTTTGATTTGAGAAGTTCATCCGCAACTATTGCAGTTCGTTGTGATAAGATAGCACCAATCCCAAGGATGAGTCCTGGATAACCTAAATTTATCCAGAAAAAGTTTGTGTATATAAAACCGGAAACAGCCAGTGAATCGTGTCCTACGCATAGCATCATAAAAAGGTAGGGGATGCAAAGAGCTTTTGCCTCTTTTTGATTTTGCTTTATACCTTTAAAAATAAGATAGCCCCATAGTATTTGTACAACCAGGCCCAGACCACCAATTACCTGAAAGCGCCACCCTGTAACCGGATCATTGACAGTTGCTGATAGGCTGAGGATTGCCATGATTAATGCTGTTATAATTATAAAGATACGGAGCAATTTATTGTAGCTCCGGGTTATCGTTTCAAAAAAGATATACACCGAAACAGAAATCCCTGCAGTTAATGCGTAATATAACTTATCCTGATCATTGAAGTCAAATATCCCATAATCGGGAAGATAAAAATGCATGGCACTAAAACACCATAACAGTGAGATAATAGCAAATTGTATAATCAATACATCCCTGTTTCTGAGATAGTAGTATAGTGCTATGACACCCAGCAGTAAAGTCATAACACTTGTGGATAGCGGAATATTTTCTGCAATGAGTGTGCGATAAAAATTGATAATTTTTGCATTATGCAATGTAGTGACGAGTGGTGTGCCATTATATTCTGCATTTTGATTGCTAAAAACTCGTATGGCAATGGTATTGGGTTGATTGTAGCGTACAAGTGAGGAAGGGATATAGTAATATCTAAAATTATTCCATTCGGAGTGGAAGTTGGGATACTCCCTGCCTGCAGAGCCAATCCTGATGCCATTACAATACGTTTGCTCAACATCCCATATTTTACCTAAAACAAATGCAATGTCATACTTTTGAAGTGAATCAGGGATAACAAATGTTTTTCTAAGCCAGAGGTGCTGTTTTGCTTTTTTGTGCGATAGTTTTCCGGGAAGGGTAATGCTGTGCCATTGACTGTCATCGTAATCAGATTGGGCAAAGTCAAGGTTGCTGATATCGTTACTATTATTTATAAGAAATAATTTCCAGTTGCTGCTTATATCTATTGTTTCGTTATTTGAGTTTATGCAGCTTGTGCATGCTGCTAACCATAAAATGTACATGAAAAATAAAAATTTAGTCTTCATATAAAAATATCCTGATGTATTTATAACTGTATATAATGAATAATTTAGATATGTCAACAAGTAAAATACTGCTGTAACAACAGTTTTACGCGGGTGGAAGTTTGGTATGTTCTATTGCAATGGTCGTGCAACAATTAATAAAAAAACTGCTCTGGTATATGATATTGCCTTTATAGGTGATACGGTATTTTGAGAGTGTTGGCATGCGCATTAATGCCATTAAAATTTTGCTGTTAGGTGTTGCAATAAAACTTCCAATAACATGGAACTATTCAGTACCACTAAAAATACTGACTGATCATGAAATTTTCTGATGCATTATAACCATACATATATAGCTTACCGAAATAATGTTATTAAATTTATAGTAAATATTTTTTATATAAAAATTCTATCTGGGTGGTTACAATAATCCGGAAAGAGTGAAATTTATTATTGTAACAACGGAAGTAATCAGGGATTTTTTACCTGATCCAGAAAAATTAATGAAGAAAAAGGAACCCATTCTCTTCAGGCTAAGCCATAAAACGTCTTTATCGGGACATTGCTTGCCCCATAAC
>DAOLVF010000235.1:0-2420 GCA_035420565.1 Spirochaetota bacterium
TTTTGCATCGGCGATAGTTCCAACTATCGAGCCATAGTGCATGGGAATTGCAACTGCCGGCTGTATTGTCAATGCAGCCTGCGCTGCTTCGTCAGCAGTCATAACGTAGACGCCTGATACAGGCAGCAGCGCAATAGAAATATTCTTGAGCGATTTCATCTCAGGGATATAATCAGTATCACCTGCCATATAGATACGCATGGTATCGATAGTAATAATATATCCTGCCCACTGATTGCTTCTAGGGTGAAATTGTTTATTGGTATTGTATGCTGGAATAGCTTCAATGGTTATGCCTTTTACTGTTATGCTTTTGCCGGGAGTGATAGCTTTAACATTGCCTGAAAGTTTTGCGATGCAATCTTTTGGTGCAATGATGACGGTATCATTGGTTTGCAGTTTTTTAATATCATCGGGTGAGCAGTGATCAAAGTGTTCATGAGTAATAAGGATAATATCAGCATTATCCTTGTTTTTTATTTTAAAAGGATCGGTATAGATAACAACATCCTTTACAATCTTGAAGGTATCATGTCCAAGCCAGTGTATTGCGTCTACCATGGATGTAACCTCCCTTTGACTTTTTGCAATGATTATTGAGTTGGCATACACTACTAATAAAGCAAATGAAAAAATCATCAATATTTTTTTCATAGATATATCCTCCTAAAATAGCATACTGTGTCATGATGAGGAAGCGTTAGTGACTGGAGCATCTATCCTTTGAATGGCAAGATTCTTCGCTAACGCTCAGAATGACATTTGTTGCCACAGTGTCATTCCGGGCTTGACCCGGAATACAGATAATTAACTAAAATCCTGAAATGATCCTGAAACCAGTTCA
This sequence comes from Spirochaetota bacterium, assembly GCA_035420565.1. Lineage (GTDB taxonomy): Bacteria > Spirochaetota > UBA4802 > UBA4802 > UB4802 > UBA4802. Next base: position 845 of record DAOLVF010000235.1, read on the forward strand.
GGACATGATTCAGGATGACTGCCGACAAATATGCCAGCCATAACGGGGTGGACCCATTCGTTGCTACAATAGTATACAACCCGATTGTCCATTTTTTCAGGCATAAAGTCAAGATAATTATTATTAGAGATAAAAACATCATTGCTATATAGTTGGTGCTTTTTGAAAATATAATGTAAAATGTGTTTGCAATTATTCATAGCATACTTTGTTAATAATAGTATTAAAATGTAATAAAATACAGGGTACTATCAAAGGGGGACTGTAATGAAATTATCCGATTATTTCTTAGCCAGATATACAGAAAATTCATTTATGATACAGGAAAAAGCCAGAGCGCTTTTATATTTTATTATGGCATTTATTGTGCTTATTCCTATAATAATCATTTCTGTTAATATTGTGCAACCTTTTTCATCAGATAATGTTGTTTTTGTAATATTACTTCTTGCATCAGTTATTGGATTGATTCTTTTAAAAAAGGGGCAATATAATGCAAGTGCCAATTTGATTATAACTTTTGCATCAATTTTGATTGTTGTGTTTATGTTTTATAAAGCATTCGAATCAAAGGATGCAGATTTTATATCATTTACCTATTATATGCCAGTGATCATAATACTCACAGCTTTGTTCTGTCGCATACGATGGGTTATTGGTATAAGCTTATTTTTTATCGTTAGCACCATTGTATGCACTGTAATAATGAGTACTATCCTTACAGATATTTATTCACGTGTTTTAAAAGATTTAGCTGTTGATTATCTCTTTTCCATTACTTTGTCATTTGTACTGTGTTTGTTAATAGTAAGGATAAACACACGTAATTTGCAACAATTAAAAAAAGAATCTGAAGAAAATGTTAAGCAACGTGATGTTATAAAAAATTTACTGGTATCGGTACAGGGTTTGTCACAGCAGTTGACTGCACTTGCGGAGCAAAGTTCTGAATCTTCTGCTGTATTTTCAAACGGAGCACAATCACAGGCAGCTTCCGCAGAAGAGATAACATCAACCGTAGAGGAAATGACTGCCGGTATTGAAAGCATCAGCGATTCAGTAACAAAGCAGTTTGATATGATTACCCGTTTGATAGTCAGGATCAATGAACTTTCCATGTTTATTGAAGGGATGGGCACCCGGGTAAATGTTTCAGCAGGCAAAGCAGAGGACGTATCAAAGCAGGGATCATTGGTGGAAGGGTCGCTCAATACCATGAATGAGAGTATGGGCAGTATCATGAAAAGCTCCCAGGATATGAATAATATCATTGAAATAATCAATGATATTGCCGATCAAATAAATTTACTGTCGCTCAATGCTGCCATTGAAGCAGCCCGTGCAGGGGATGCTGGCAGAGGGTTTGCTGTTGTAGCTGATGAAATATCGAAGCTGGCAGATAGGACAACAACAAGTATAAAGGAGATAGCATCGCTTATTACTATTAATGTGAAAGAGATACAGAGCGGTTTTGCCAACATTGAACAGATGACAGCAAACATCAAGAAGATGGTAACATCGGTGGCAATGATTTCTGATGAAATGAAACAACTTTTTGAATCGATGCAGCAACAGC
>DAOLVF010000236.1:0-2388 GCA_035420565.1 Spirochaetota bacterium
CCATGACCGCCAAACACCGAGATGGCTTTTCGCAATACATCTGTAGCATCCCATGAAGCAACAATCTTCTGTAACATGATAAGGATACGTACCCTGAACCGTTTTTGCTGGGTTGCAATGTCTTCGTCGGTGGTAAGTCCCCCTTTCAATCCTCCCGGCAATGATTGGAACATCTCATAAATCTTAAAAGCGCCTGCTAATGTTCGTTTCGCATAAAGGTTAATTTCATTGAGCTGTCGCTTAAGCAATGGAAACTGGTTTATGGGAAATCCAAATGCTGTTCTAAAATTTGCATACGCAGTAGCTTCGCGGGCGGCGCGTATCATAGCTGCAGCAGCAGAAAGCCCCACGGTCAACCGTGAATGCGTTAGTACAATACCAACTACATTGGCAACACCACGCTGTATAGGGCCTGTTTGGTAGGCGATAGCTCCATTGAAGGTTATCTCTGCAGTGGGCAGCTCAGCTGTGCCTAATTTCCATTTTAATCTGTCAATAGTGTAATTATTACGCTTTTCATTATTTTTGTCAATCCATGACGGCATAACAAACAAACCAACATGCTCTGACCCCTTTGGGCGTGCCGTAATGACAACGTAATCAGCATGCGTTGCAGAACAAAAAAACTTTTTGCCATAAAGCCTCCAGTGGTCACCTTCTTCAACAGCCTCTAAATCATTTGCAGCAACATCCGATCCTCCATGAATCTCGGACAGGTATTGTGCGCCAATTGCAAAATTGCCATCAATTCCTTCCTTACAGTGTTGTAAAATATTTTCCAGTTCAGGATGATCATGGTATTTTTCAAGTAAAGCCACCAGACCCTCAGTGCATACAAGAGGGCAGTCAATACCGGCTTCTCCATTTTCATAAATCAATATCATCTTTATTAAGCGTTCCCATGGTGATGTTTTGCTTGAAAACAAACCCTGTGAAAACACCTCTTTTTCCATCTCTTCTAAAGCTTTAGGGCGTACTATCCTGTCAATACGGTGATTATGCCCATCATAGTGTTGCATGAAAATCCTGTTATGTGGTTGTGCAATATCATCTGATATGTCACGCCACTTAAACGATGTTAGTTCTGACAACCTGCGAGCTTCTATATCCAGCCTTGGGAAATCACTCCCCGCAAAATGCATGGCTACCTTTTGAAGAAAGGTGTCGTCGGCATAAAAGTTAACATTGTTTCGCCAGTTTAAAAATTCATCAAAGCTATAGGTATTGTTTAGTGCCATAAATTCCCTCCGTATAGCAAATATAATAAACAATGTTCATTGTTGTGAACAACGTTCATTTGTCAAGCATAAAAAGTATATAAAAATTGCTGACTAAAATTGACAATTTCATAGGCAGGGAATATAGGTAACAGGTTATTATCAGATGCGTATTTAAAAAATGTATATCCTGAATCATTGATAGTTTTATGTAATGGCATGTTGTATTTTGTATAATATGCATAAAAAATAGTGAAAAGCTTGACTATGGCTAATCCGTGTGGGGTAATTATATGATGAAAATTATTTCATATAAGCTTTGTATTCAAAATTTGTTATTCTGGTTATACTGTCATGACTGTATCCAGTATTGAAAATATACTTGCTGTCATTGTAGAGCGTTTTACAAAGCCATTTGTTGTGGACGATGCTACCATCCATTATGCTGAATCAACATTGGGTATTGAAGAACATACAATTTTAGATTACCTCAATGAGGATGAGCATGGCATGATGGATTTGATTGTTTATCCGGAACTATCGCTTAGAAAAAAAATTGAAGGCTATATCCCTCGGCATGGTTTTATCAGCCATCAGGTGGAACAGCTTATTGAATGGCTGGCCAGCGCCATACCATGCGTTGCCATTAATGTGCATGACACAACTGTTGATTGTAAACGTGCAATGTGTATGCATTCATTTGTACATAAACTTTTTTTGATGAAGTGCAATATCCCGCTGGATGCCGTACCTGCCATATATTTTGACAGATACATAGCTGCGCGTGTAGCCATACGATTATATAATACTGACAGCAATCTTGATGTTTTGCATAGGCTTGCGGCTGGTTTAGTCAGGGACTATCCCGAAGATTATATATTTGATAGTATTCAAGTATTGATTAGTGTTGCCGGGAATGCTGGTAGCATTTTTGATTGTCTGGCACTGTATAAATACACAGTGCAAAAACAGATACTTGCTATGCACGATTTTAATGAGCTTATCAAATCATACAGCATGGAATATCTAATGTCCATGAAATATAATCCTCCCATGATAGACGCAGCAAAACTTGAGCATCAGATACGGTTAATAGACAGTATATGCATGGTGTTATTTGGAAAGCCAGCGCCAGGGTATGTGCCGGATTTTAATGATACATGGAACGATT
>DAOLVF010000237.1:0-2372 GCA_035420565.1 Spirochaetota bacterium
GATGGTCCCATGGCGGTGCGCAGAAATTACTATAACCATAAAAAAACAACCCTGCGGCAGGATGTAACAGTGTATGCCGGAAAACCTTATATAGAGTTTGATACCGAATGTGATTACCATGAAACGTTCAAGATGCTGCGTGCTGATTTTATGCCTCTGGTGTTTGATGATACTGTTTTGTGTGATATTCAGTTTGGACACTATGGCAGAAGTACAAAAGATGGAACGTCGCTTGAACGGGCACAGTATGAAATTTGTGCGCATAAATGGGTTGATGTAAGTAACAGCAATTATGGAGTTGCGTTAATAAATGATTGTAAGTATGGGCACAGGGTTAAAGAAGGTGTTATCAGCCTTAATCTGCTGCGCTCACCTGTTTATCCTGACCCGTCAGCAGACAGGGGGAAGCATGTCTTTAAGTATGCACTGTATCCGCACACAGGTGATTTTAAAAGCTGTGACACTCTATGCTATGGATATATATTTAATTATGCCCCAAGGCTTGCTGATGGTACGGTTACTATACCGCAGATAGTTTGTACCAATAACAACAGAATCATTATTGAAACAGTTAAAAAAGCAGAACTGCAAGATGCAATCGTTATACGTGCGTATGAATGTTATGGCAACGATACCATTGCTTCTTTTGATGTGAGCTTCAATGTTAAGCAGGCGTATGAAGCAGATATGCTGGAAAACGTACTGAACAAAACAAATTTACAATCTGTTACATTTACTCCCTTTGAGATAAAAACGTTTGTATTACAGCTATAATGCAACGATTATTATAAATTTTTTATCATCACCTGATTATGCACTGCCACGTTGTTGTTGCAATTGTGATAGAATTTCACTCATTGTGCTATCACCAAGAGGATAGAAGAGAAATGGGATAATGCCAATAGCACAACTGATGGCAGGCAGTATCGTTATGGAAAAGAAAATGCCATCTTTGATATAAGGTGTAATGACAACACCGGTTGAATACCCTACTGCAACAACAACCATCCCAAAAACCATGGTTGCCAGTGCCCCCATGAGCTTTGAAATAAATGTTAACCCGGCAAAACTTACCCCTTCATTGCGCGATCCGGTTTTATATTCATAATAATCAACCGAATCAGCAATCATTGCTGTTTGTATCACAATGAAAAATCCTGTAAAAAATCCTGAAACAAAAAGCATGAAAACAAACAGCCAGAAGTTGCTATAGCCAATAAAATACATCGCTGTATATGTTAATGCTGACAGTAGGCTTGAAATAATCATAAGCATCTTTTTAGACATAACTCTTAGCACCAGAGGAGTAAGTAAGTTTGATATAATAATAGCTGCAATAAGCACACCACCTAACAGAGAAAATATTTTTTCGTCACCAAAAACTATCGATGCAACAACAGCACCTCCCACCTGTACAATATTTCGCCCAAAGTTTAATGCGCTGCCTAAAAGGATAAGCAAAAGTGGTTTGTTGGTAATAATGGCATTGACCATCTGCCGTATTGTTTGTTTATTGTGTTGAAGGGGAACCTTTTCGGTGGTATTAAAAAATGCCAGGGTAAAAAGTCCCATGCCTATTATTGATACTATAATTGCTGTGCGTGTCCACCCTATTGCAGTGGTTTTATCTGAAAAGCTTAACCAGTGAGCCATCAAGGGACTGAGGACAGTTGTAATGGCCAGTGCTACTGCCTGGAATGTCCTTGCTAATGCAATAGTTTCTACTCTGTCGTCCAGTCTTACGGTTATGACTCCTGCCAGTCCCCAGTAGGGGACATCGCCCAGGGTATAGACCATATCCCATAAGATGTAAACAATAGCAAAAAAAGATAAGCTTATATGTTTCAGTAGTTTGTGGGATAGCAAATAGCAATATGGTAAGCAGAGCAATAGGAAAAGCTGATAGGAGTATATATGGTCGTAATTTACCCCATCGGGTATGGGTATAATCTACAAACATGCCCATTATGAGATCATTGAGTGCATCCCATATTTTTGCAGCTCCTATTATAGCAGTAAGGGTAGCAATCCCCGATAGGCTGAAGCCGACAAAATTATAGAGATACACTAACATGAATGTTGTTGTAAATGTTATTACCATATTTTGTCCAAAACCGGCTATAGCAAATGAATATTTTTCTTTATTTGATAGTTTGGTACTATAATCCATACATTGCTCCTTTTATGATAAGAGTTTTCAATAGTAAATGGTGTACAATCGTTTTGTCAATATATTTGATATGCATGAAATTTTTATGTAAAGAACTGTATCCTGACATTTTGGTAAGTATGGCTGGCAATAGTACAATATTTGTGTTGAAAAAATAATATATTTTTATTGTTGACTTAAATTTTTTGATGTAGTGCTATAT
>DAOLVF010000238.1:0-2365 GCA_035420565.1 Spirochaetota bacterium
TATAGCATTTAGTTTTTTATGTTTAACGCATTGTACGGTTACCCATGCTTCGTTGGCTGTTCTGGACACTGCAACAACATCCCATATAGCATTGTTATCATGATGCACCCATACATAAGGATACATTGTTCCGGCATCTTTCTTTAATGTTTCAATATATTGTATTGAATCTCTATCCAGATAGCCATGCAATTTCTTTTCATCAGTAGTTGCAAGATAGTTAATAACAACATTAGCTGCATCATCAACAGGAGCTTTGCTGCATGATAGCATTATTATCAAAAGAAACAGTAAATATTTTTTTATGGTATATGATAGATTTTTCAAATAGCATCCTCCAAAAATAGAATTATTAACATTTATCACTATGAGCTTAATACGGAATATCAATCATCGTCAAATATCCTGAAATGAATTCTGGATGGCACACCACAAATACATTATTCTGAAAAACACATCACTTTTTGTCATTCTGAGGAACATAGTCCCAAAGAATCTCTTCTTTCATAAAATGATGAGATTCTTCACTTCGTTCAGAATGAAAGACATTATCAAAACGATGCGATTTTTCACTGTGTTCATGATGATATGGCAACTCTGTAATACAATCCATTGCTTTGACTTTACTCAGCACAGGTACTTCGTTTAAAATAATGATTGGCTTTACATCAAAGAGACAATTATAGCAGCAAAACTCTTTCACCAGTTACTATCGCACATAATATTATTCCCATGATTTGCGATAGGATAAACGTTCTTTCAAGGTATAGAAGTCACTCCCCTTGGGAACATCACGCAATCGTGTTTTAAGAGTATCCTGATCAATCAACTCACTGAATGGCACTGCCTTCAGATCAAAATTGTCAGTTACTGAAACCATTATTCCAAACATGGTTTCATTGTAAAATTTGTACGCTCCATAGCCCAGCATCGCACCTAATACCACGTCAAAGCTAATAGGTGGTGCCGAACGCGTTTCGTAGCCAATCTGTTTGGCAATAATTTTAACCTCCATGCCAGTTTTTTCCTGATATCGTTTCTTTACACGCTCTGCAAGTATCTCCCCAATTTTAGCTTCCCTATACAGGACATTTCCATGTTTATCAGTATGCTTTGGTTTGTACTCATCAGAAAGCTTATCAACAATACCTTCTGAAACAGCTATAACCCCATAGGGACGTCTGTTGTTTTCGCGTGCCAGTATAACATTGGTAATTTTATCAACTAACACTTCTAAATCAAGCATATCCTCTTCAATATCTTCAGCAGCAATCATCATTATTGCCTCAGCCGCTATTCCTGCTGCATAGGTAATCCACCCTGCTTTGCGCCCCATAAGCTCAACAATAAAAAAACTATCTGTTGACTGAGCATCTGCCTTGAGATTAAGTATTGATTTTTGTGCTGTATCGACAGCCGTCCAATAACCAAAAGTCCATGGAATACCATAGTAATCATTATCAATTGTTTTGGGGATGTGGATAACAGGGAACCCTAACAGGTTTAGGTAATTTGCAGTTTTTAATGTATCATCACCTCCAATCGATATCAAAGCCCCAATTTTTAGATATTCAAATGCATCTAATATGTTGTTAAGCTTTTTTACTTTTTCAGAATCTTTGATGTCCTGAATTGTTTTTATATCTTTTCCTGGATTTGCTCGTGATGTTTTTAGATATATTCCACGCTCATTGCGGACATGAGTTATTGAATAGTCTATCTCTTCAAAATGGACACCCTTTTTGATTTTAGGATAGTTAATATTAAAGTCCTGTAAAAATTCATATCCCCTGTAAAAGCCAATAACGGGTATACCATTGTCTAAAAAGTTTAAAGCAACAGATGATATAACGGTATTTGCACTGGGCGCAGGACCACCAGAAAAAAGCATCCCAACCCTTTTGTAAGCAGGCCGTAATTTCATATACAATCCTCGTTTTTTAAAATTCTATAATAAGCAATCCCGGTTAAATAATACTTTTATATATGTTTTATAGCAATTAAAATTTTTATTGTTTTAAGATAACCAGTGCATCAACTGCCACCGGTTTATCACCATTAATGATAATTGGATTTATATCAATCTCAGCTATTTCTTCATATGTATTGATAAGTTCACTTAAACCAACTAAAGCTCTGGCAAGCATTTCTTTATCAACAGCAGGCGAACCTCTAAACGGTCCTAATAGTTTTTTTGTCCTCAATTCATCCATCATTTCATATGCGTCTATACTGGTTATGGGAGCAACCCTGAATGAAACATCCTGCAATGCCTCGGTGAATACACCACCCAACCCAAACATAACACATGGACCAAACTGTGGATCTTTAATAGAACCTAATACAAATTCCCTGTTATCACCGT
>DAOLVF010000239.1:0-2324 GCA_035420565.1 Spirochaetota bacterium
CCAAAAATAGCTATCACCAATCAAAAAACAATAGGTGTCAGGATACCAGATAACCCGATAGCTCTGGAACTTGTGCATGCATTAGGCCATCCTATCATGACAGCAAGTGTCAGCACAAAAGAGGGAAATTATGTTATTGATCCAGTTGAATTGGATAAAGAATACCGGAATGCTGTTGATATGATACTGAGCTGTGGACCAAAAATGAGCGATCCATCAACAGTTGTTGACTTTACAACCGGTCAGGCGCAGATTGTCCGTAAAGGGAAAGGACAACTTTTTTTTATTGAGGAGGAGTAGTTTACCATGGATGCCTTTATAAGTTTTCTCATGAAATTACTAGCGATAGCTATTTATATTGCAATGGGTGTGCTGGTAGCATGGATATTTTACAGTCTGAAGCGGCGTGACCTCTTTGGCGGTTTTATTGGCGGTATGGTCATAGGGGTTGTTGGAGCGCTCATAGGTGGATTTATTCTGGATAAATTTTTACTGGATATTACCATAAAGATATTGCGCTTCCTTGTGTATGATACGGGTGTTAATATTATTGCAGCATTTATTGGTGGTTATGTTGCTGTTTATATTATGAATAAGCTCAATCATAATAAAGAACGGAAACGCTATTAAAAACACAGTTTTATTGCATCAATTAATTTCCCCGGCACAGACACCAGATACGGCATAGCCTGTACAAAATCGTTAAATGGACGTTGTACTATTATTGCTGATGCTGTCTTCTTCCCTATCCCTGGTATGGTTGCAAGAGCTTTTTGGGGAAGCGTGTTGATATTCATAGGGTAGGGCAGACACAATAATGAACGTTCCTGATGACCAACAACAATACAATGAAGGGAGCTATAAAGGGTAAATTCCAGTGGAATTTTAGCAGTGATGGCGTAGCTTCTAATCTCTTTTGCATACGCATAACCCTGAAAGTTTGAAAGCACAAACATATTTGCTATAACTGTGCCAACAGGGTAAAGCTTTGTAATCATGTTATGGTCAATCTCATGTCGTATTTTTTGGCGATAGTATCGGTAACGGTTTATTAATAGTCTGCCTTCTTTTTTTTGCTTTTGTGCGGCGATAGTTCCTGGAAATGGTACAAGACTTCGTATATTAATACGTTTAACAAGCAATCCTTTGTGAAGTATTTCCAGTAACGATTCATAATTTATCTTAAATGTATCAGCATGCTCGCCAATAAGTCCATGGATGAGATTGATGCCGGGGAGAAGCCTGTGTATACCATTAACACGAGTACCGCCAATATCATTGATAAGCTGTATTACCTCAATCAACTGATCTTTCTGCAATTTTAGATTATTCTTTTTGATAACAGCCGGGTCAAATGATTCCACTCCTAAGGCAAGCGTATCGCCGGCTGCCACCGATTGTGCCAATACATCAATGATAGCTGATGCTTCGTTTTTATAGTAATAGATGCTTCCGGGATTTGCATTGTCAATGTTGAGCATGCTGATTTTTCCACTTTCTTTTCGTTTCTGTAATTCATGAAAAAGGGAAATGATGGGCTGTGGCTGTGGTCGTGGGAATCCATTGGTAACGTGGTTTAACTGTGCTTTATACGAAATTATATCAGCCTGCCTTCCAATTCTAAAACGGGTGATACCCTGTTGTATCAGCGCATCAACTTCAGCTATTATATCTTCTTCCTGCCTGAAGTCAACAAATGAAAACAACCCCTCGGCACAAAATGTGCAATGCTGTTGCCGCGGGCATCCCCGGTAGGTTTCTATCTCAGCGATAAGGTTGGGGAATTGCGGATGAGCCTTCACCACCCCGCTGCCGTAAACCGACCATCTGGCAAGGTTATCATAGGTGCGATAGTTATTGGTATAACAATTGTTGCCGGATGCTTTTTCAAATGCAAATTGTTCAATGTCGCCGGTAACCAGTATGGAATTGGGAAATGGTGCAACAAGATGCGCTATCATACCGCCTATAGCAAAATTTTGCTGTTTGTTTCCAGTGATGATTTTTTTTATTTCATCAAGAGTGCCAATGGAAAAACCCAGATATTTTCCAGGAACTATCGCCCCGCCAATACAAAAAACAATAGAATAATATTCATGAAATACATACTCTGCAGTGCGCATGTCATCGATGGTTATGTAATCGATTGCATCTTCGTTGACACCAGCATCAACAAGTGCGCCATAAACATACCGCGGGTAGGGTGACACAAACGGCGGTACACCAAAACATGCTGGCTCGTCAACATAACAGTCAAGGATGCAATATTGTTTATTCATTGCAGTAATGAGGCTATAATGGTTTCAATTGGTTTTGTAAGATGA
>DAOLVF010000240.1:0-2320 GCA_035420565.1 Spirochaetota bacterium
ACCTTGGTTGCAGGCACCGCTGTGTGTTCTGCAACCAGGTGTATACCAGTAATACCACCAAACCACCCGATGATAATGATATAATAAATAAAGTTGAACTCTATTTAAAAAATATAAAATCATCGGTGCAGCATGTGGAGATTGCATTTTTTGGCGGCAGCTTTACCGGGCTGGATAGTGAAATACAAAAAAAATATTTAGCGATAGCTCATGCATATTATTCTAAAAAAATGATCCATGGTATACGCCTATCTACACGCCCCGACTATATTAACAAACCTATTCTTCAACTATTGAAAGAATATACAGTTACAACCATTGAATTGGGCGTGCAATCCTTTCATGACGATGTGTTGCAAGCATCCAGCCGGGGACATACTGTTGATGATACCATGAACGCGATTGCCTGTATCAAAAACGCAGGATTTAATCTTATTATTCAGCTTATGCCCGGTTTGCCATGTGACACGCCAGATAAGTCCATTGAATCGGCTCATATAGCCTGTACGCTGCAGCCCAACGGCGTAAGGATTTACCCTACCATCGTTATTAAAGACACAGTGTTAGAAAAGCTTTTCATTGAGGGAATCTATACGCCAATGACACTGGAAGAAGCAGTAACACTTACTGCCGGGATGTATTCAATCTTCACCATGAATAACATTCCGGTCATAAGGATGGGATTACATCCCTTTGCAAATGACACCAGCAGCTTCATAGTTGCAGGACCATATCACCCATCGTTTGGCTATCTTGTTAAATCACGATACTGCCGCAATCAGCTACAAAACATGTTGCAGCAGGCTACGGATAACAATAGTACCTCAAAACGCTATATCATTGAATTGCCAGCTTTGCATTCAGCAGAATATCTGGGAGCTCATAGAGAAAACATTGCATTTTTACAAAACATGTTTTATAATAGTTATATACAATGCACCATAACAAATACCCTGGAACCAATACTATATAGCGATAGTTACTATGAATGAAAGCAAAAGCATACGATACATTTGTAAAGAGCACCATCTCAGAATATATGCAACAATCTCAAAAGATTTGCTGGAACAATTAATCTCCATACATCATACAACCCTTCATGCAACCATCGCACTGGGGAGAACTTTAAATGCTGCGATCTTACTGGCTTCTTCATCATTAAAGCCAAACTCAAATGACACATTAAGCATTAAAATTCAGTGCAGCGGGCCATTGCAAGAGATTATGGTACAGGTAGATGGGAGGGGTAATGTGCGTGGATTGGTAAGCAATCCAGATGTTGATGCCATGATGCAAACACAAACACTTGATATAGCAAAAGCATTGGGTGCAGGTATAATTACTGTAACTCGTGATTTAGGATTAAAAGAACCATATACGGGTGTATCACCTCTTCTTTATGGTGATATTGCAAACGATATTGCCCACTACCTAACCCAATCTGAACAAATACCTTCGGCCATCATTCTTACTGTTAATTATAACAATGATGGAACGTTAGCACGCTCTGCTGGGATACTGATCCAAACATATCCCGATACACCCGAATTTGTTATTCAGCACATAGAACAATATCTGCAAAGTGGTTTTTCATTAGACAGGGAATTGCAAACAACTACTGATTGTAAGGCAATAATTGAGAAAATCGTTAAAAGTAACATAGAACCATTAGGATGTACACCATTGCAGCTCAACTGCAGGTGTAATAAGGAAATGCTTACCCAGATACTTGTATCTATTGACAATAATGAACTTACAGCGATGATAGAAAAAGACCATGGTGCACAAATAACATGTGCATTTTGTAAAAAACAATACGACTTTACAGAAGATGATTTAAAAAAAATCCTTTTAACAAAAGAAAAAAAATCACCCAATACCAGCTATCAATAAAAAAGTTACAGTATATATTTTGATAAATCTTTATTCTTTATAGTAGGTTCTAATTTATTCTTTACAAAATCAGCATTGATAGTAAAGTTTTTATGTACCGTATCAAGATCAGGCGCATCAAACAAAATATCCTCAAGCAATTTTTCCATTATTGTATGCAATCGGCGTGCTCCAATATTTTCATTTTCATCATTTAATACCTGTGCTATGCGAGCAATTTCTACTATACCATCTCTGGTAAACTCAATAGCCACTCCTTCTGTTTTTAATAATTCCTTATATTGAAGCGTTAATGAGTTTTTAGGTACTGTGAGGATTTTTCTAAAATCTTCTTCGGATAAAGAAGATAATTCCACCCTGATGGGGAACCTTCCCTGAAGTTCAGGTATAAGATCAGAAGGCTTTGACACATTGAATGCACCAGCAG
>DAOLVF010000241.1:0-2284 GCA_035420565.1 Spirochaetota bacterium
TGGCAACAAAGATATTGTCAGCATTGAGCACATTGTTTTTAGCAAAAAGCTCACGCACTGTTTGCGCCGTTGGATTAGGATAACGGCGTAGATTACCATTGCAGGCTTTTTGCAGAGCATCCAGAACCGCCTGTGATGGAGGGAATGGATTTTCATTGGTATTCAGTTTAATAAAATCATCCAGGTTGTCGGGTTGTTCACCGGGAATATATTCGGTCATAGTGTGCAGACGTTTATTCCAGTATTTCATGAATTACTCCTTTGTATGAGCAATGCCAATCAAATGATGAATGGTATTAATATTGCTGCTTTCCATATATTCTTCTAATTGGTGAAGAATTTGTACCGATGCATCAGGATTTATAAGGTTAGCGGTGCCAATTTGGACGGCACATGCACCAGCCATTAAAAATTCAAGGACATCTTCAAGGCAAAATATGCCCCCAATGCCAATCACCGGAATGTCCACATTTTCTGTTATTTGATACACCATCCTGAGGGCTATAGGTTTTATTGCAGGACCACTTAAACCTGCAAATGTATTTGCAAAATACGGTTTTCCGGTCTTTATATCAATCTTCATTCCTACGAAAGTATTTACTGCTGATACTGCGTCTGCTCCAATGTTTTTGGCTGCTTTTGCAAATTGTGTAATATCGGTAACATTGGGCGATAGTTTTACAATAAGTGCACCATCGGTTACATTACGAACCTTTTCAAGGAGTTGTGAAAATATCTTGATATCCTGACCAAAAGCAATACCGCCTTCTTTTACATTGGGGCATGACACATTCAATTCTATAGCTGCAATCCCTTCAGTATGCGATAGTATTTTGCACAACTCAACATTTTCTTCTACTGAATGACCGGCAACATTGGGTATTACCGTGGCTTTTGATTGTAATAAAAATGGTAATTTTTGCTGTAAAAATATTTCCAGACCAACATTTTCCAATCCAATTGAGTTGAGCATGCCAGATGGCGTTTCCACAATCCTTGGTCCAGGATTTCCGGATCGTGGTTTAAGCGATAATCCCTTGGTAAACAGTGCACCCAGTAAACCTATATCAAAGTATTGAGAAAGTTCTTCGCCGTAACCACCAGTGCCTGAAGCAATGGTAATTGGATTTTTCAGTGTACAATTTCCCAATGTTATTGAAAGATTCACAAGCGTGCCATGTGTTATTTAGTAAAATTATAATCGTGAAATAGTATTATATCACAGATGCGTCAAGAAAATTACAATGCAACAATAAAATTTTCAAAAAATTAATTGTATGTATTCATGTTGACTATATCACCGTTTGATATGAACAGTGTTAAAACTGTTAAAAAAGGTAGCATGTGTATTATAGTATTGTAATAGCACAAATTTTATTTGTTAGATGGTTGGTCATGATATACATTGCGTTTGATATTGATGGGACACTATACGACTGCTCAACGATTGTTGGCGATGCATTTGCGCAGGGGATAGATGAGTTTTTAAAAAATCATCCCGAACTTGATATTAACAATCCACCAACTCAGGAAATAATGAACCTGGTAGGTACTCCTGTTAACGAAATATTTTATACTCTGTTTCCCGGCTTACCTTACAATCTGGTGCAACAACTGAATAATATCTGTACCAATAAATTATCAACTATGGTATTACAAAAAAAAGGTATTATTGTACCAGGAGTTATCGAAACAATTCCAATGTTGTATAATAATGGTTATACACTGCTAACCGCATCAAATGGCAGAAAAAAATATGTACAGGCAATACTCGATGCTTATGAACTATCGCACTATTTTTTAGATATTACTACGCTGGAAGATAAGGGATTGCACAATAAAACACAATTGCTGGCATATTATAAAAATAGTCTCGATGATTGTAAACAGCTCATTATGGTTGGCGATAGAACCAATGATATGGTGGCTGCACAAAATAATGGATTGCCATTTATTGCCTGTGCTTTTGGGCATAATGCTCATGAGGTTGAGCATTGCCGATGGATTGCTCATTCATTTTATGAGATACCGCAGATTGTTGAAACAATCATAGAAAATTGTTAATTTATGATGTACTCGGTGTACGATAGTAATTTTGAATGCGTCCTTTTTAAGGATATGTTTTTGGAGGGATTATGTATATTGAAACCACAACCTGTATTTCTTTAGAGCATTGTGCTATATTAAAGCGTTATTCACAATTGCATGGCATATCAATACGAACGTTAATATCTTCATTGATTCATTATGCAATACTAACAGAAAAAAGGAAAGCTCAGCCGTT
>DAOLVF010000242.1:0-2273 GCA_035420565.1 Spirochaetota bacterium
TGCCGGGTTCTGGGCGGCATCAATTGCATTTTTTTGTGCAATCACTTCATCAAACGTATATGACGACACCCATATTTTCATAGAAGTACAGCCTATAAAAAAACAAACAAATATCAGCATACATTTTTTAATATCCATTATCGTTACCTCGGGAATTATTGTAGCAACAGGTTGTCAAGGATAGCACTACTACTATTTTTTTGTCAAATATCTTTACACAAATACAATAAATTATAAGTAACTATCGCCCTAACTATTTTTATGTGGTTTTTTTATTTTTTTATCCTGCTCTATGGTGTAGCTATCCAGTATTTTATACATCTCCCAAAACGAGAAGAAAAGGGTAAGAAGTATGGGTCCAATGATAATGCCCGGTAAACCAAATGTTTGCAAACTGCCTATCAATAAAAAGAATAAAATGAGTGGATGAAAATTCAACTTTTCACCAAAAACAATAGGCTTTACAATATTCTCAAGCAGCAAATACCAGCCTAAACACCATAGTCCAACGATCACAGCTTTACCAGTGCTACCAATTGCAAGCAGATAGAATGAAGCAGGCAGCCATACAAAGCTTGTTCCAATTACAGGAATCAGCGAAAAGATTGCAGCAATACTTCCCCATAATACTGGCGTTGCAAGCCCAACAATAGCAAATCCAATCCCAACCATAATCCCCTGTAACATCATAATAAAAAAGTTTCCTGCCAGCAGGATGCGCACCACAATTTTCAGTGTATCTACCATATCACGCTCAATATCTTCAGGGAATGGCGACACGGTGTATAGGCTTTTTTCAAAGCGCTCGTTATCCTTAAAAAGAAAAAACAATATAAGCAGCATAAAAAAGAAATTGATAAAAAAACGTATGGAAAATGTTAAAATATTGGTGAGATTGGAAAAAAGCATGAGCGACATATCCTGCATATACCTGACGATTCGCTGAAAAACTTCATCCTGGGTAAGCTTAAAATAGTTAAGTATGTTTTTAATGACTTCATTATGGGTAAAATATTGCTTAAAAATCTTAGGATCAAATTGTAACTGTAAAAAGTTGTAAAATTCCATTACCTGATCGGCAAGGTTTAAAAGCAGAATAAATGTTGGGAATAGAATAGTAATAATTATTATGACAATGACCGTAAAACTTGACACCACCTTTATTTTTAAATAGTTGCATAACCATATATATAACGGTTTTAACCCTATGTAAAATATGATGGCAAATAAAAATGGCCAGAAATAGTAGCGATATATAAATCCTATCCCCGCAATCAAGGCAATAAATATTACCCAGAACAGCGTTGTTAATTTTTTACTTTGAACTACAATTTTATATGAATCACGGGGTACCATGTATGCCCTGTATTATTATTTTTTTTAATTATAAGCGATAGTTGTTCGTTATCAAATCGATACATTGAAATACATCGACCTGCCATAATAGCAGGTCGATGCCCGCTGATACATCAGCTAACCTACAGCTACTTCGTGAGATAATGTGATAAATCCGTTGCAATTCTGTTAATGGCATGATCCAGATATGCCTCATCGGATACTTTCTTCCGATATTCCAGGATTTTTTGTGAAACTTCCTTTGCTGCTTCCTTCTTTATCTCACGATCCTCCTTGTTCATGAGACGTTTCATATCGTTACCCCTTTTATTGGTCACCTGTCCCTCCTTGAACAGGTTAGCTGACCTCATCTATAGCATCGGATGGAAAGAGGTTTCCCATAACATTTTTTTCATAATGTAATTGACCACAATCATGATTCTTCTATGCAATTGTCATAAGTAATATGTTAGATAGTTAGTATGCAACAATTGTATGGATACCACGATAGTTAAATTCATCATCTTCCAGCTATGCATCTGGATACCCATTGTAGCAGGGTCCTACCTTGCGCAGCATACTGCATACAATATACAGCAACTATCGAGCAGGCTTGTTACTATAAATCTTGTAAGTCTGGAAGCATTTATTGTGCTGTGGACAACATGGGGTGCTGAGCTTTCTGTACACTATATTGTCCTGCCCTTTGCCGGGATTGTCATGGTGATTATGGGATTTGCGGCAGGTGCTGCAGTAAGTTTTCTTCTGGGTTTCAATGCTATACAAAAGCATACCGTTATCATTAGTTCTTCTTTAGCCAACCATGGGTTTACTATGGGCGGATTTTTATGTTATTTGATTCTGGGAGAACATGGATTAGCGTTGTCATTTATCTTTATAACCTATTTTATGCCATACGTTATACTGGTCATTTTTTC
>DAOLVF010000243.1:0-2269 GCA_035420565.1 Spirochaetota bacterium
TAGCGATGAATTGAACATGGGAAATCCCGATACTTTAAGTAATTTTATTTCTTTTGGTAAAGAAAATTATCCGGCAGATTATTATAGCCTTATACTATGGGACCATGGTTCGGGATGGCGCAGCACCAATAGCACTGCTTTGATTGCATCTGAACCTCAGACATTTAAAGCAGTATGTGTGGATGCTACAAGCGCTAACGATATTTTGGAAATGAAAGAGGTGAAGCAGGCATTGCTTGGAAAAGGGCTAACGCTCATTGGTTTTGATGCATGCCTTATGAGTATGGCAGAGGTTGCCTACCAGCTTAAAGATTGTGCGCGCTACATGGTTGCATCTGAAGATTTAGAACCTGCAAGTGGCTGGCTCTATAGCAACTTCCTTAATTATTTTATTGCATCGGGCAGAAGCCCCATCGATTTAGGACAATCAATTATTGACGCTTATGCCCTTTATGGTTCCTACCCCATGTCAATGGTTGATCTCAGTAACATTGACGTTATGACTGGTGCCATTGATTCATTATCATCAGCATTAATAACACATATTGATGCTATTAAAGATACCATTAGCACAGCACGTGACAAAACGTTAGCATTTCAAAGTTCATCATCACCACCGTATGCATACATCGATTTGTATGATTTTTTGTTGAACATATCATCTGTTAATGAAGTTTCTTACGAAGTAAACGATGCAATGAATGCCGTGAAAAGTGCTGTGCTCTATCATTACCGTGGTGATTACACACATTCAAACGGATTATCCATCTATTTTCCACAATCAGATACCGATAGTGAATACAGATACTACAATACCTCTACTATTGACTTTGCACAAACAATGTGGGATGATTTCCTGACAGCGTATTTTCAGTAAAAATCAATTTTTAATAACTGCTATCTCCCTGATTGGCTGTAAACCATGCATGGTATCATCAGTCAGTATTTCAAAGGCACATCTATTCTTTGTTTTTAAGGTCCATTGATCGTTGCCCACTTTACAGGTTATTTCACATGATGCAATCTTGGTGTTGAGGCAATACTTTATACCACCAGGTGGATTGTAATAGGGAAGACATACAAAATCTTCTTTCAATGCAACAATTGAACCTTTCACAGTACTATTTTTTTCCACTGCTTTAAAGTCCCAATAAAAATAACCAAACCGTGCCCTGCATAGCAATTTTGATAACGAATTGAGTGCATATTCATTTCCTTTGTATCGTAACACCAGTGGCGTCATAAACGGAGTAAAGAGGGGCCCTACCTTTATGCGAGCTGTTGCCAATTCCAGAAAAGCGTCTGGCTCATTGTCAAAGCCACAAACCTGCCCCCACGCATAGTGGTCGGTATGCTTTGAACCCCAGTTATGATTTTGGCTTCCAACCCAGTTCATTATCTCTATCGTTTCACCATTTATCTGTATAGAACCATTAAACCGTGCAAATGGCAAACCCACCAGCGTTTTTGCTTTGGGAAGTTTTGCAGTGTAAAGTTTTGCCGGGTACAAAAAAAGCGGGTCGCTGTTCCCTGAATAGGTTACATCCCACTGTATTGTTTCATCACCATACGCAATGCACCCGTAGGCTATTCCAGGCATTAAAACTGCATCTCCAATCACAATATTGAAATCGTCCGGTGCAAAACTGCATTGTGAAATTGGATACTCAGCCTTTAATGCTCTATGATGACCTTCTCCATCAAAAACTATCGCCCACAATTCCCCTAAAGCATTTCTATGATTTTTTGCAGGCTGAAAGATGGTATAGCGTATCCAGAACGCTAATGGCTTTTGAGGATGATTGGCACGGATAAAAAAACTTTCATAATGCCCTCTGTTATCGGGATTATATTGTACATAGTTGGCTGAAATCATAAGCTCTTCCTTATTCATAAAGAACCTCCTGTCGTTAGGTATGTACTAAAATATTTTTGGCGATAGTTACTGTGAATCATAGTTTTTGCATTCATTGTTATACCGCCTGTATACTATAAACAAGCAAAAAATCCATAGCCCTAAAGGAAAATCTGTTATAACAATTATTATATTTGCCAGATTGTTCCAGCCATTGTGAAAAACACTTCCCCCTATAAATGCTGTTAATCCGCATAATGACGATGTAAATTTCATAGTGCACAGTGGTATAACCATAGCAATATATGTTTGCGCGTCTTTATACAAGAGCAGTGAACAGACAGTAACTCCCGACATCATTGATAAACATAAGATTTTATAAAACTGACTTTGTTCATGTGCCAGCGGCAGTGC
>DAOLVF010000244.1:0-2252 GCA_035420565.1 Spirochaetota bacterium
CGCGGTCTATGCTATACCTGTAGATTATTGCAAAGCTATATTTACCGATGACTATCCCATGGAAGTAGAAGCATATAATGGATATCAGCTATTGACGACTTTTGTTTCAAAGAACAATTTTCACCCATTGCTGTTTGCACCATCCATGAGTCATTATATGGATGTACTGTTCACAGCCATCGAACAATTGCTGCAGTTTGGCACAGTAACCATACGCATGTCATAAAACGATAAAAACCTATGCAAATACCATCTATCACATTTTTCGATAGTTGTTCCATAACTGATAAAGTATACGTGGATGTACGAGCACCTGTTGAATACACTAACGATCATATCCCTGATGCAGTCAACTACCCGCTTCTTGATGATGAACAGCGTGAATATATTGGCACGTTATATCATACCAGAGGCAGAGATGAAGCGCTCATGGAAGGGATAGAAATCGTTTCACCAAAATTGAAGCCTATGGTTTCTTTTTTTTCATCACTATCACAATCCAGTCCCACTATTATTGTTTACTGTTTCAGGGGAGGAATGCGCTCCGAATCAGTAGTATCATTTTTAAACAGTATTGGATTTAATCTCTTTAAACTGGAAGGTGGATATAAAGCCTATCGCCAGTTTATAAGGAACTATCTAACAAACTATTGTTTTACCATCCCTGTAGTTACAGTTTATGGGCTTGCTGGCTCCGGTAAAACACATATACTCCACCACAATCCCTATTCTCTTGACCTTGAGGGATGTGCAGGCAACCGAAGCTCGTTATTTGGCAGTCTGGGGATGCCAGATCATTCACAAAAATATTTTGAAAGCAGGATAGTTCATATATTGGATACTATTAACGTATGGCCCTACTGCTTGCTTGAGGGCGAATCACGCAAAATTGGGAACTGCCATATACCACCAATAATTATGGATGCCATGCAAAAAGGAATAGCACTATGGCTAAATACTCCCATTGACGTCAGAATACAGCATATCTATCAGGAGTATATGCCTTTTATCACTGAAGAAGCTATAGTTGCCATAATGGACAAATTACAACCAGCTCTGGGTAAAACAAAAACGCAGTATTGCAAACAGTTGTTCTGCCATGGTAAGTATTTAGAATTTATACAATTTTTACTGCACCACCATTATGATCCTGAATACCAGCACAGTATCAAAAATATATCATTTACTGCATCTATTAACTACACTGAACCACATGATACTGCAAATACAATAGATGCTTTGATACATTCCATGCTACAATAATAACCACCATTTTTTTCTTGACTTTACTGCCTATCTATAGCAGTGATTATTTCATTAGTTTCTTTTTGTTATGCAAAACAAGCCATAATCTTTATAATAATTCAGGAGGTTATATTTATGAAAAAGCTTTCATTGCTATTGATAATTTTTATTATTGGTTTTATAGCCTGTGGCGGTGGCGTGCAATATAAAGATGCAAGTAAAGCTGAGGGCTCACGTGAATGGGGACCAAAAGAAATTAAGATGACAGTTAATACGATGGTTGAGTCAATGTATTCATTTTTAAAAGATGAATGGAAAAAACCCGCCTACATAGAAGTAAAACAAATTCGTAATAAAACATCTGAACACATTGATACAAAAATGCTTGCTGATGAAATAACAACCAACCTTATTAAACGCCGCATAAAATTTGTAGATGCCTCGCTTACTACTGATGCAATTTCAGAAATGGAAAAGGGTATGACCGGCATGGTTGATCCTGAAAGTGCTATCCCGGTTGGCGAATTAAAATCACCAAATATGTATTTGACTGGTGAGGTAAGGGAAAATGTGCGCACTGTAGGAAGTAAAACAGTTCAATATTTAGTTGTTACCTTAAAGCTTATTAATCTGAAAACGCAGGTGGTTGAGTGGCAGGATCAACAGGAATTTTTAAAATCAGCCAGTAAAAAGAAAATAACATTTTAATCCGGAGTAATTTGTATGAGGCAAAAGTTTAAATCTTTTTGTATTTTATTTCTGCTGGTATCAGTAGTAACATGTGCCAGTTATGACTATAACAAACAAATTGGCGAAATTGAAAAATTATTTTACTCCGGTCAATATAAGGAGGCAGCCAATAAACTGCTCCCTACAATAAATACAAAATCAAAAGATCAGCTTTTATACATGATGGAATGCGGTTTGATTTTGCAGGTTGCAGGAGATTATGAAAACAGCAACAAAGTTTTTATCGAAGCAGCTAAGATAGCCGACCAGATAACCAT
>DAOLVF010000245.1:0-2234 GCA_035420565.1 Spirochaetota bacterium
TCACTGAATCATAATGTGTACCAACCTTTTATGGGGCGATAGTTATTGTTAAGCGATAGTTACATGAAAAGAATCTATAGATATTATATCATTGTTACAGCAGTCTTTATGATGATTGCTGGCAATAGTGTTGCTCTTAAATTTACCGATTTGCATGGGCGATGGAAACTTTTATATAGAGGCAACTATGGCTATGAGTTCAGGTTTGCTAAAAATTATCAGGCTGTTTGCATACTCTATTTACAGAACAATGCTGTAGTATTTAAGGGAGTATATACACTGGATAACCCCCAAACACTTCGTATTAACATAAGCCAGATGAAAAATGTAGATAACATCAATGCGGTGTATGGAACTGGTGGATTTTACAATGTTAAATCGTCGTATTTTGTATTTCATGCTGCACTAGTACAAAAGGATACTAAAAAAATGCTTGAACTTAAACCACTGTCCATAGTAATTGATGGAGTAACATCAGAAGGTTATTTTGAACCGGTGATTTCATTACAAAAACAATAACCATTACCATGAACTATCGCACCATTACCATTCCGTATAAACAACCTGTCGACGCTATTGTCTATAGTGCTCATAATTCAAAAGGCACTGTTGTCTATAGCCATGGACTTTTTTCTTCTAAAGATGCCTATAAAATAAATCAGATCGCCCCCGTGTTATGTCAACATGGATATACTGTCATAAGCTTTAGCTATTGCTATACACGGGATTATGCATCAGGTACACCGCTTACCATAGAGCTCCCTGCCTGTGCTCATGAGCTCAATGCCGTACTGGAATATGCAGCCAATCATTATAATGCAAATCTTCATATTGTAGGTTCCAGTATGGGAGGTGTAATAGCATTGTACTACTGTGCCATGATGCCGTATACTGTTTCAATAAAAAGTGTCAGCATCATTGCAACACCCGTCCATTTGCAGCATTTAGTAACAACGCTTGCTCCGCTGGGCATCAATGGTGATAGCGTTGCTGTAGGTGAATATACCATTGCAGCATCATCCCTCAATCAGTTGAACAGCATACAACTCATACACTTACTGCCTCGTATTGATGTCCCGGTATGTATCATCCATGGCAATAATGATACTGTGGTGCCCGTTACCCATGCGTATGATATACAAAAAAACCTGTGTGTACCCCACACCATGCACATCATACCTGACGGGGATCATACCTTAACATCAACAAAGCATGTAGACCTGATATTACAGTATATACTGTCATGGCTTACGATGCATCCGTGATTTAATCTATTCTCATTTTTTACTCTTTACACAATCTCATATTACTTTTATTGTATTTTCATGATTTATAAACAAACATAAAAAATACTCCTCAATATCTGATATTTCAAATGCAAAGTTTTTGCAATGGACAAATGAGTTGTGGACTTTTAGCGGCGAAAGTAAAAAGTATATTGGACATCCTGCCCTTTCCTCTTTAGAATTGACTTATCGTTGTATACAATTATTTAACTTTGTGTATGATATATACTGTCAAATTCATAAATTTTATTGACATTTTTAGTATTGAGTGCATATGCATGAATGTACATTAACTATACTATAAGGAGGAGATAGTCATGCCTTTGAAAACACCTTCTGACTATGTTGAAAGTATCCGTAGTTTAAACCGGACCATCTATATGTTTGGACAAAGAATAGAAAACCCTGTTGATCATCCCATCATCAAGCCTTCACTGAATGCAGTAGCAATGACCTATGCTCTTGCTCAAAAGGATGAATATAAAGAGATTATGACAGCACAATCCCACATCACCGGGAATATTATCAACCGGTTTACCCATATTCATCAAAGTATTGATGATTTAGTAAAAAAAAGTAAGATGGGGAGGCTGTTAGGTTCACAAACAGGGTGTTGTTTCCAGCGCTGTGTTGGAATGGACGCACTCAATGCTCTGTCAATGACAACGTATGCAATTGATCAAACGTATACTACAAACTATTATCAACGCTTTTTACACTATTTAGAATACATACAGAATAATGATCTGGTATGCGACGGTGCCATGACCGATCCCAAAGGTGACCGCTCACTTCCGCCACACAAGCAGGATGATCCTGATGTGTATTTAAGGGTTATCAAAGAATTACAAGACGGTATAATCGTGCGGGGTGCCAAAGCGCATCAGACCGGCGCAATAAATTCGCATGAGATTATTGTCATGCCAACTATCGCCATGCGCGAAGAAG
>DAOLVF010000246.1:0-2202 GCA_035420565.1 Spirochaetota bacterium
GATTGTTCCGTCAAAATTGTACAATAAAAATTTAACATCATTGGTATCTTCTACATTCCATAGATAGATATACTTATTTTGAATTACCGTAAAAAGTTCATTTTTGGGTTCTGAAATCTTTAAAATTTCAGTTGGCTTTGAGCTTTTTATATCATAGCTATATATTTTTCTGTATTTAAACCGTGTATTATGATAATAGGCAACCGAAAGAACAAAACCATCCCCACTATTGAGTATTTTTATATTTTCAATTTTTCCAGTATACGATGTGTTTGTATCGACCATATCCACAAAATGATTTTTTGTAAATGTCATGTAGTAATCGCGCTGCCTTTTATCAAACCGGTAAACGCTCCATATATCATAGGTCCTGGCTATAACAAAAAGCCTGTCATTGTTATCTATCTCAAGATATTCAATATAATAAAATGGCACCGTTGGCATCCCCGTTTGACCAATGGTATATTGCAAATTACCTTCTTTATTAAATACAAGGATAAACGATGGCGACATGTCTATCTGAGTTCCCGCTGCGCTTATACGCTGTACTGAGGTCAATCGGTTTTGTACATACAGATTATTTTCCGAATCAAAAACCATTGTTCCAATGACATCAAATGAAACCTGTGTCTTCTTTACATCCTTTTCATCTGCTATACCGGAAACATTACCTATTGCAATCGTACAATTTCCCTTTCGGTCATAAACAAGAACCTTCCTCTGAATATTATCCTTTACGTATACTTTATCATCAGCCAGTACCACACCAAAACTCATATCCAGAAGTCCTGATTCATTATAATTGATGCTTACTGCATGCAATGCTGTACCGGAAGGAATGGTGCATACTTTTGTTGATTTCAGATCGGTAACACGAAAATAGCCACATGAGGTTATAACACAAAAAACTGCTAATGCCATTGATCTTTTTATCATACCATTGTCCTTAATTACCATAACTATCGCCCAATACTATTTTTATTACCATTCATATGAAGTAGCAATCTTTTTTTCAACATAAAAATGCATCCCATTTTACAACACTGTTCGTTATTGCCTTGACAAAAACATAGTTTATTTTACACAATAATAAAAAGACATTATTATACAGATATAATAAGGAGATCGGTTTATGGATTTTAATCTATCTGAAGAACAGCAAATGGTAAAAGATATGTGCAGAAAATTTGCTGATAATGAACTTGCCCCAAAAGCTGAACACTATGATAAAACACATGAATTTCCATGGGAACATGTAAAAAAGTTAGGTGATATGGGGATGATGGGCGTTGTATATCCGGAAGAGTACAATGGTTCCGGAATGGATTACCTTGCCTATGCGATAGCTGTTGAGGAAATTTCACGAGGCTGTGCGTCCACCGGTGTTATCGTTTCTGCTCATAACTCATTGTGCCTTTCGCCAATTTATTATTTTGGCACCGACGAACAGAAAAAAAAGGTTTTACCAAAATTATGCACAGGCGAGTGGATTGGCTGCTTTGGAATAACCGAACCAAATGCAGGTTCTGATGCGGCTGGAACAAAAACTACTGCTGAATTTAAGAATGGTAAATGGGTCTTGAACGGGACAAAAAATTTTATTACCAATGGTGGTGTTGCCAGCGTTGCTGTAGTAATGGCAATTACTGAAAAGGGTGTTGGCCATAAGGGATTGAGTATGTTTATAGTTGAAAAAGGTACTCCGGGCTTTTCAGTGGGCAAAACTGAAGATAAGCTTGGCATTTGTGCTTCTTCAACCACTGAACTTGTTTTTGAAAATTGCGAACTGCCTGAAGGTAACCTTTTAGGGAAAAAGGGGGATGGCTTTAAGATTGCAATGCATACCTTGGATGGTGGACGCGTTGGTATTGCTGCTCAGGCTTTAGGTATTGCCCAGGCTGCTCTGGATGCTGCGGCTAAATATGCTCTGGAGCGAGTACAATTTAATCAGCCTATTGCCCGGCAGGAGGCTATTCAATGGATGTTAGCTGACATGGCTACTGAAATTCAGGCTGCTCGCCTTTTAACCTATCAGGCTGCAATACTCATTGGAAGTGGAGCAGACAGACGTAGATTTTCAAAAAATGCAGCAATGGCTAAACTCTTTGCCTCTGAAACATCGCATCGTGTAACGCATAAAGCTTTGCAAATTTTTGGCGGTTACGGTTATATAAAGGACTATCCGGTTGAACGATTTTACCG
>DAOLVF010000247.1:0-2165 GCA_035420565.1 Spirochaetota bacterium
AGGGAACGCCTTTGGGCAGCCCTGATGTGCCGGAGGTATAGATGACAATGACGGGGCTAAAATTATCAATTTTTGTTCGATAGTTTTTGGGGATAGTGTCATGCTGAGCATGGTCAACAGCTTCCTCAAGGGAGTGGAACCCTTGAGCAGTGTAACCATTATTGTTGCCTGCAAAATAGACATCATCTGCATGAATCACCGTGCCACTGTTGATGATTGGTTCAACCTCATTTACCGTACTTTCATTAATAATGAGAAAAGAGATGTTTGCTTGCTCTATAACCTTTGCCAATGTTTCCCCTCTGAATCCGGTATTGATAGCAAAAAGGATGGAGTTGCTCAAACCTGCACCAAATGAAGCAAAAATAAATTCGGGATTGTTATCCATGTAAACGCCAAACGAAAGCCTTTGATTGTCATGCAGCCTTCCACTTTCAATAAGCTTTTTGCGCATGCTTAAAAAAAATGTTGCATAGCGCTTTGACTGCTCATACACCTCGTTATACGTATATTCACGACCTTCAAAGATAAAAAAGACCCGTTTTCGCCTGAACCAAAGCCAGTGCATTGTTAATTGAATCATTGTGCTGAAATTGACAAAGCTCAAATAATTACGTATCAGTTTTTTAAGATTCATGTATAATGCCCTCCTGTTATAAACTTTGTCTTTCCACCCTTTTCACGTTTTTCAAAGGCCTCTATTATCTCTTTATCTTTTATATCCTCATATAATTCCCACAGGGATTTTTTTATGAGCGTGGAAGCGTCACAGTTATAATGTTTTTTAAGAATCTTTACTATCTTTTCTTCTTTTGTATTAAATCGTACACTTATTACTGCCATTGATCATATACCTCCTCTCGCTTTCCTATATAAACAATATAAAAATCATCATTTTCTATAAAGAACATTGCCCTGAATTTTTCTTTCCGTAATCTATAATAATTTCTTTTAAAACTTCCTTTCATCTTTTTAACATCAAATAATTAACATCAAATAAATTCAAATCTTTTGTCAAATCAAGCGATAAAAAGGCATTATGAAATCGTTTCATTATCTCTGCCGGGATATCACCCTTTTTAAGTGATTTTTTGAACTTCCTTCTCATACTATATCGCATACTAGAGCATGTTTACGAGGTATACATTAAAGACAATTTGTCAATTGTTCTGATGATTTTCAATAAATTTTTACATAACACCTGAACCAATTTCTTCTACTATCTTCCTGTGCATTTTCTCATCAATGGGAAAAAGCCATATAAACACAATGCCGAGAATAATAAGCAGCATGGGAATAATGGTACTCAGCAGTCGTATGCCGGTAAGCGCACCTTCAGCCTGCATTTGGGAGGTTAATGTGTTGCCAACAAGAAGCGGTTGTAGGTAGCCACACAACGTTAGTCCAATACCAGTTATAAATCCCGCACATGCTGCTGCTAGTTTCTGGCTGAAATAAAAAAATCCATACAAAATGCCTTCTCTGCGTATGCCTGTTTTCCACTGCGAGTATTCAACAGTATCGGG
The DNA here is from genome assembly GCA_035420565.1 of Spirochaetota bacterium. Classification (GTDB taxonomy): domain Bacteria; phylum Spirochaetota; class UBA4802; order UBA4802; family UB4802; genus UBA4802. Next base: position 1,527 of record DAOLVF010000247.1, read on the forward strand.
GATCATTGCCCATGGGCTGAAGAACACAGTGGAGATGCTGATACCCGCAATAACAAATAACACAATAAAAAGAACACCATTAAATTCCTTAACAAAAAACAAAACAAGCAGTATGACAGCAAGCATCCCCATACCTGCGTTGAATGCACGCTTTTTGCCCATCTTTTGCGATAAAAAAACCCACAGCGGTATTACCGCTGCCGATGTTGCAAACATACATAAAAATGCAATGGGAATAAATTCCTCTTTTGCATAATTATATTTGAGCAGATAATTTACCATCGATGCAAGCACACCTATTGCACACAAATGCAAAAACACGCCTATCGATAAAAAAATAAACGGCTTATTTACCTTTAACGTTGTGACAATATCGCGCAGATGATATTCCTCTGTTTCCTTATGCTGTATGCGTTCCTTTACCATGGCAAATGTCACAAGGGTAAAAAATGCTGCTATCGCGCCGTACAGCATTCCAATAAAACGCCACCCTTCAACGGAACTATCGAACAAACCAACAAGAGGCTTTGTTGCCCCTGCTACAAATAATGTTCCCAGTATTGCAAAAAACATCCGGTAACCGGTAAGGCGTGAGCGTTCATTGGTATCAAGGGTAAGGTTTGCTGTCAAAGCGCCGTA
>DAOLVF010000248.1:0-2137 GCA_035420565.1 Spirochaetota bacterium
TAAAAAGGACGATCCTTCATGCAATAATGCAAAGCAATTTAATAATGTATTGCCAAACGTTCAGGGTATTCGTCGTATGGGCTCGGCTGCAATTGATCTGTCGTATGTTGCATGTGGAAGATTTGACGGCTACTGGGAACCACTGTTATATCCATGGGATATGACTGCTGGCGCTTTACTGGTTAAGGAAGCTGGCGGCATGGTGACACAGTATAATGGCAACACATTTGATCCGGAATTTCCTGAAATATGTGCTACTAACGGGCTGATTCATCAACAGTTGCTGGAGCTCATCAATAAATAGGGTATGGTATTCTGCTCAATTTTATTAAAAAAATGCCCGATAAATGGGTAAGGATAATTATAGTAAAACTATCTACCCCCTATGGGTTGTGATGGTTATTAATATGATAGCAGGTGGCTTATATGACAAAAAAAATTATGTGTCTATGCTTTGTACTGGTGGCTTCCACATTGCTTGCTCAGAACACTCAGAGTGTTGATATTCCAGTACAATCCTTATATAGCAATAAGGTGCGGATAAAAGATGTTTATTTTAATAAAAAGGTTGATCTCACCGGTAAGGGGGAGGTACTGGAGGTTGAAGCAATACTGGAAAACTTAACTGATGATCCTATGGATGTGTATGTCAATGTTATTGCTACCTATGAAAAAGAGGAAAAAACAAAATCAAGTTTTGAGATGCCCATACCTGAAAAAGAAAGAGTTAGAAATTTTGTTCCTTTTCCCGATGATATAGCAAATTACCAGTATCCTGACGGGAAAGGGGGTAATAAGCTTAAAGCATATCCAAAGAATACAAAATCCGGGATTGATCCATCAACAGGGAAGCTCTATCATCTACCGGTAAATAATATAGTACTTGTTAGATCAACCCATTTATCGCCCTATAAGAAGGATTTTATCTTTTTTAATTATGTTACCATTCTGGTTTTTGATAACAATGGTACCCCTATCTTACGTGAAGTATTTGAATTGAAAGGGAAAAGAAAGTAGTTTGCTAATTCAGATAAGATAACAGTTGTTAAAAATACCAATAAAAAGGAGTTGTCCACAGGGCAACCCCTTTTGCTATATAAGCTTTCGCACTTTTAATCCTGCTATACTAATCTGGGCTACCTGCTCTTTTGTAAACTGAGCAACATTGATGGTAATATCATACGATGCCGGGTCATAAGCATTAAATTTTATGTATTGTGTCATAAACTCATGTCGCTGTTTATCTTTTTCTTCTATTAGTTTTTCAGCAGCAAGCCTATCTTTTATTTTTTGGTTTTCCATAACCTTTTGTATGCGGTATTGCAGGGGAGCAACAAAGCGCAGATGCAAGCCATATCGTAGACCTTTTGTAATTACTACAGAACCACGCCCTATTAAAATAGCATTTCCGTGTATTGCTATGGTACGTATTGTGCTGGCTAATTTCTGAAAAACTGCTGCCTGTGGTGGCAAATCTGCAAGCATTGTACGCCATAATTCGGACATCTCTTCGCGTTTTCGGGTATCAATAGTTTCAACTATTTTTTCAGATATATTATACTGTTGTTCAATTTTATTAATGAGATTTTTATCATAGACTGACCATTTGTTATTGGTAGTTGTGGCATTCAGAGCTTTTGCTATTTCTTCGGCAATATCATTGGCAAAACATCCATACTGACGGGAGATAGTAATAAAAGGACGTGGTTTTTCCTCTTTTTCAATTATCTTTTTTTCAGATTCCCAGACCTTCATTTGATTCTGGATCCATCGTTCTAATGTTGATTCTTTGATTGGATTGCTCATAATTAACTCCTATAATTGCAATAGTAAAATAAATAATGATGACAAAATTAATCCAACTATCTAACAGCATATTATTTTTTCAATTATTTTACTTTGCATAAGATGCAATTTTTATATATATGACCAAAAATTATTTTGTAAATAAAACAGCTATTGTATATTTAACTTGACCTGATGCTCAAATATCTGGTTATATGAAAATATAGATTTTAAAGGAAAGGATAAGCATGAAAGCAATCATCATGGCTGGAGGAGAGGGGACAAGACTGAGGCCCTTAACCTGTAACAGGCCGAAACCAATGATACCTGTTATGAACCGCCCGGTTATTGA
>DAOLVF010000249.1:0-2130 GCA_035420565.1 Spirochaetota bacterium
GAAAATGAACACTTTTTAAGTAAGCATAATACTGATATGGTTGATGCATGGCTTGATCATGTATATTTTGAACTGGGTAAGGAAGAGGTGTCCTATTCTATGAAATTGATCCCTGAGAAATAACCCATTGAAGTGCATTTAGTGCTTGTGGCAGCAAAATAGCTTATTGGCAGTTATTGTGTTAAGAGATAATGATGCTGACCATAGTTGAGCTAATGAAGCATTACAATAAAGTTTCAATGGAAAATGCATGGTTATTACAATAAAATTATTGATGAAATAGGTGTACGTATTAAAACTTATTCATATTTGTATTGACTTAAAATATCCCTGTATAAATAATCAACCTTCATTACATTCCATTTTTATGATATTATTCATCCTTAATGAATTACATATACAGTATGGGGTTGCATGGGAAATATAAATAATAGCAAAAGGTGCCTTTATATATTCATGACACTTATACTACAGGGTATGGTGTTTGTTTCTTTTCTGTTTGCTCAGGATGGTGCTCGGAATGATGCCCAGAGCTTGCACAATATGAATATCGATATGCAGGTTGTATATGGACAATACAACGATATGCTTTCTACGGTCAACTTATCACAGCAGCAGGATAAGTTTGTTTATTTATTACAAACCTATTTTGAAAAATCGAATGATTATGGGTATAACGACAAAACTTTTGAAAACACAAGCTACTATAAAAACCGTATAGGTTTTACCGGAGATATTAAGGCATCTGAAACGTGGAAATCTCTGTTTGATATAAATGTGTATAATGACTCGTATGGCATGGCAGACAATACTTTTTTTAGCCGTGAGGAAAAGGATAATGTTACTGTTGATTGGAAGAATATAGTAAAGCATAGCCCATCATTTGAGATGTTTTATGTCATTGGCGGAGGGCAATATTATCACAGGCTGAATGGAATTACAACCGATGATATTGACAACAGGGTTTATCAGGGGCACGGGCAATTGGGCGGTGAATATATCTGGTCGGCTTCCAATAGATTTAAATATTCATCAACGGTGTATGCCTATTCATATGATACGTTTCAGGATGATTTTTTTTGTAACAATGAGATAGTTGATGACTTTAATATAACTAAGGATGTAGGTATTTCAATTGGTGTTAATGTAGATTTTAACAGGGACGATCATTGGCTGATTGGCCCAATAATTGGTACAAGCTACAAAGGATTTACCAATTGCAGTATTGTTTTGCAATATAGTTATTTTATGCAGCCGTTCAAGCCTGAGGAGTTTTATCTTCAGCAAAAATTTATTACACCTATTTATAATCTGGAACCTGCTAATGTACATAGGGGGACATTGAAGGTTGATTATAAAATGAATAACTTTTTAACCATGCAATTAGTTTCTCAAACAGAGTACAGCAATAATTTTTATAACTATATGGCTACACCCGAAGATGTATTAACTGCGCATGGAATAAAAGCATGGTCAAGTTTAAATGGTGCTATACTGGTAATGAATATAATCCCTAAAATGCTGTCCCTGGATACACGATATACGTTTGCTTATTATCATGCTGATGAAAATATTACATACCGGCCGGAGCATTTGCTTGATATGACCATTACCTATAATGGAGCAAAATGGAAGATTAATCTTACGCACGATATTGCTAGTTCAGTATACACGTCGCCTGATGAGGATACCAAACTTAAAGCAAGGGTGGTTGGATATTTAGATTTACAAAGAAAAATGCTTGAAGGCTTTTTTGCCTATATTAGGGTGGAAAATTTATATAACAATAAGTATTACCTTCAAGACCATTATCCTGAATCAGGTATAAAGGGACTTTTTGGTATACGCATATTGTTGTAAAATAAATACTCGCATGCAGTTAGAATTTAAGATGTTGTAAGGACGATATATGTACAGTGATAATTATTGGATTAGTATTTTTGATGCAGTTCCTACATGGGTAATGCTTTTACCCATTTTTATTTGTTCAATAATTGGGGCAGCAGCCATAATTGAACGAATACTTTTATACAATAGAATAAACGCTGACTATACAATGCTTATTAATAATGTAGCTAAAGAATACAGCAACAATATACAGCAGGCATTGCTGCAATGCAAAAAGGTGCC
>DAOLVF010000250.1:0-2100 GCA_035420565.1 Spirochaetota bacterium
ATGAAATTTTAGTGGCAATTGCACAGCAACAAACATCCATGAATGAGAGTGCTTCGTCTATACAGAAGCTTTCAGAAGTTGCTCAGGTTATTGCCGAAAAGACCTCACAGATGAATGGACTTACCGGGGAAATAAAAAATATTGCACACAGGTTGTCAGAGGTAATTCAGCTGTAAACAATATTTGTGTACAGTATATATGGCAATAGCAGGTAGTTATACATTTATTGTCTATGCTTGTTGCATTGTATATGTCCTGGTACGGGGTACACAAAGGGTTTATTTGATAGAGGATTGTTATAGACAAGGCATATACAATCAAATAATTTTTCTATGGTATGATAGGTAATACACTTTTCAGGTGTGTCATCAAAAATTATGGTGCCTTGTTTTAAACCAATAATCCTGCTACAGTATTCCGATGCAATGTTGATGTCATGTATTATCGTAATAATGGTGCTACCATTCCTGTGTAAATCCTGTAAAATGTCCATGATTGCTGTTGTATGACGGATATCAAGATGTGATATTGGTTCATCAAGAAGAATGCATTGAGTGCTTTGTGCTAATGCACGTGCAATATTAACACGCTGCAGTTCACCCGATGAAAGCTGTGTTAACTTTTTGTTTTTAATGGTATTGATGGAACAATAAGCAATAGCATTATCAATAATAGATATATCCTCATCATCATATCTCCCAAATGATGAATGGGGAAATCTCCCCAGTGCAACAAACGATTCAACAGTGTAGGGTAACAGGTGTTCAATCTCCATCACCGTTGCAACCTGTTGCGCATATTGTTTTTTAGGTATTGCTGTGATATCGCTGCCGTTGTAGTAAATGGTACCGGAAGCAGGAGCAAGGATACGTGCCAGACATTTGAGCAATGTTGATTTACCTGCACCGTTTGGACCAATAATTCCTATAAAATCACCATTATTGATAGTAAGACTGATGTTGTTTATAACAGGTATATTTGTATAGCTGCAGACTATGCTGGTACATTCAAAAAGTTTCATAGAGCATCCCTTTGTTTCAGTAACAGGATCAAAAAAAATATGCCGCCAAAAAAACCAGTAATAATGCCGCAGGGTATTTCATAAGGCATTACTATAGTCCTGCCAATGGTGTCGGCTACAACAAGCATGGTGCCACCTGCAATGGCTGATAGGGGAATGAGCAAAGAGTGTTCGGTTTTCAGTAATCGCACTGCATGGGGTATGATAAGTCCTATAAAGCCAATGATACCTGCAGCAGCAACGGTGATACTGGTAGCAAGTGAAGCAATCCAGAAAAGGATTGAAATCTGCCAGAAACCAATCCCATGGATAGCAGCAAAGCGTGTACCAAACGAGATTATATCCAATTGGCGGTGAAAAAGAAGTGCCGTTACAATAAGAAGAAGTATGCCCCATCCCAATGGTTGCAGATATTCAAATCGTGCCATGGACAGATCGCCGGACAGCCACATCAATGCTTTGTGGATAGCATCGGGTTTAGAAAATGCAAACAAAAGCAGCACCGATGAGGAAAGAACAAACGACATTGAAATTCCGGCAAGGATGATAGCGGTAGTGTTAAACTGGATTTTTTTTGCGATGACATAAATGACAACAATAGTAAAAAGAGCGCCACAAAATGCAAAAGCAGAAATCCAATTCATGGTAAAGATGATTGCAAAAGTTGCCCCCAATGCAGCGCCGCTCGATACACCAAGCGTGTACGGTTCAGCTAACGGGTTTTTAAGTAATGCCTGGAATATACATCCTGATGTGGCTAATGCCGCACCAACAATGAACGCCATGCTCACGCGCTGAAGCCGCAACAACAGTATTGCAGCGGTTATAGATGACCTGTTGTTAATGACGGAAAAAATGGTAACATCGGTTGGCCCCATAGAGAGAGCTATCGCCGCAATAAAACCAGGCAGCAACAATATTGATGCCCATAGCGCTATTTTCTTCAGCATTTCCATACCACCGTAGTAGTATATCATGTATTGCTATGACCATTGTCAAGTTTTTAAAATGTGGACGATAGTTACTGGCATACAATTAATTTTGAAGATAGGCAATCACTGCGAGCATAAAAATGTTGC
>DAOLVF010000251.1:0-2099 GCA_035420565.1 Spirochaetota bacterium
ATTAGTTTTCTGTCAACTGGCTTATCATTATTTTGTTTTTGTACAATAGCTTCATGGAGCATGGATTTAAATGGTGAGGAATTTGCATTAAGTTTTTGTTCAATATCCCTTTGTTTATTGATGGATGAAATTGTTTTTTGACCTTCTATAATGTTCTTTATTGTATCCATAATAACCTCACTGAACAATCAACTCTGCATGTAAACAGCCTGCTTGTTTCATAGCTTTTAGTATGGCTATGATGTCATGAGTACTCATCCCAATATAATTAAGCGAATCTACCAGATCCTTGACGGTTGCTGCATCTTTCATTAAATAAAGGCTGCCCTTTTTATTAGTTTCTTCAATGGTTATGGTTACACCGGATTTGCTTATAACAGCCTGTGACACCCTGATATCACCTCCCATAACTATTGTGCCATTGCTTTCATTGACTACAACACGTGCGCTATACACTGGCACTACTTCAATATTTTCTATAGTTGATATAAATTCCGCAGTAGTTATATTTTGAGGCAAGCTGCACTGTATAAAACCCTTATCAATAATTGGCCTGGCATCTGGATATTTTTTTTCAATTGCTGATTTGATTTCTTCTGCAACTGAAAAATCAAAGTTTAATAATGAAAACTTAATAGTTCCATTAACAACAACCTCAGGCAATATTTCACGTTCAACAATACCACCGGAAACAATTTTTCCAATAGTGGCACCTTTACGTTTATCACCTGTAATAGATAGCATGCCCTGTGCTACAACATACGTAACATCATCAGCTCCTTTGAGTGAAGATTGTAACAGCACTCCGCCTTCAAGTGATTTTGCATCACCAATGGATGACACAATAACATCAATACGATCGCCTACCCTGACATATGGTGGCAATGTTGCAGTAATAAGCACTGCAGCAATATTTTTTGAATTAATATTTTCATTACTGAGCCCTAAATTTTTTAAAACATTAATAAGCGAGCTCCGGGTTAACGCAACCTTGGTATCACCGGTACCCTGCAACCCTATAACAAGCCCATAACCGTAAATCTGGTTTTCCTTTAATCCATCAATTGCAATTAAATCTTTAATCTTTACAGCAACCTGTGCATTTATACTCACATGAAAAAATAAAATCAGGTTACATGCAATAATTATTTTGTTTACCATTTTCATAGCTATTATTGTGTTAATTCGCCCAATATTCTTTGTAAGTATTGAATTATAATCTGCTGTTTTTCCTGTTCGGTTAATGTATATGAAGCCGATTCGCCTTCCTTCAATGGTGCTCGTGTTATACGTACACTCTCTTTAACACCCTGTATCTGCAGTACTAAATTAGCGATGTCACTGGAATTAATTGTACCACCTTTTATAGAAGCAGGATTAACTATTCCTGAGACATTAAAAATGGTTGTTACGCCACTAAATGAAAATGTTTTTGTGCCGTTTACTCTAAAATTACCATTTGCCAGACGTTCCTGTACTGTTGCAGCTATTGAGATTGCTATATTTCCCCTGTGCTGCAAATTTGTGGTATTATTTTTGGTAGCATGTCTGCTGGCATTTATCTGAGGTAAAAAAGGTGTTATGGTGCCATCAGGCGCAGAAGTAACCGTAAAAGCATCGTTATTGGCAAGTGTCAAAGTAAATCGCATCTGCGATATATCCGTAACAATAATAGTAAATATATCACCTACTTTAATAGCATCCTGTGCTGTATAAAGGTTTTTATCTTTCCAGATTGTATCAGCATATACTGAAGATGCAATAACCAGAGCTATCGCCACAAATATTTTTTTCATAGCTTACACTCAATAATATCGTCATGAATTGTTCCGGTGACAACCTTGCCATTTTGTAGTGTCACTGTAATTTCATCGCCTGTTGTACCACTTTGCATCGACCTGCCCATCAACTCAATAGCAATTGATTTCTTAATAAGTTTTACCATGACAAAATCACCTTTGCTTACGGTACGACGTTTCATCATGGGCGATAGTTCATTGTATGAATCTTGACTGTTTGAAAATGAACCATCTGCGGTTATCAGTTTAACAGAGTAGCCATGGATAATAGTAAGCCCTTTTACATAATTTTTTATACAC
>DAOLVF010000252.1:0-2088 GCA_035420565.1 Spirochaetota bacterium
TATTGCCGGTAGTATATATTGTTCCATCGGTTAGCAACACTTCCTTTATAGAAAAGGAATCAGGAAATTTTCTAAATTTTAATAATTTATTTTTACTGTCAATAAATTCTGACTTTTCATCAAGGATAGCCACCGAAATGGCATTGTTTCTTTCAAAAATTGAGCTGGAAATATCTGAAACTTCAGACTCCTTATTATCACAATGTAGTATTAAAAAATTTGTATGTTGATTAATAAATGCATCATCAAAAGTTTTCTTTATTGTTGTAGTTAATAATAAAAAATTATCCCGTGTTGATGACAAATAATTCATTATTCGTGGCATCACAACAACAGATAGTATTGAAAAAACTGCTAACACTACAATCAGTTCAATTAATGTAAACCCTTTGTTGTTGCGTTTTATAAAAGTAATCATACATTGATATTACTTATTGCCAGCTTGTAAGATCCGCATCAAATCCACTTCCACCTTCTTTGCCATCTGCTCCATAACTCGTGATTTCATAATCATTATCATGTTGTCCGGGACAGTTATAAATATAGGGATTGCCCCATGGATCATTGGGGATCTTTCTTTTATCTAAATAACCTTTAGGATTGTAGTTCTGTGGTATAGGGTCAGTTGTTGGCTTTTCAATTAAAGCCTGCAATCCCTGCTCAGTGGTTGGATAATTGCCATTGTCTAAGTAATAATGATCAAGTGCCATCGAAAATGAAGCAATTTGCTGGCGAGCTGCTTCAACTTTTGCTTTTTGAGGGATATCCATAAATCGTGGAACAACTACAACTGATAGAATGGCAATGATGGTAATAACAATCAAAAGCTCAATTAATGTAAAACCCCTTTCATCTCTAAGAGCTTTCATTATTTTTTTAAAAAATAACTTACTATTTTTAATGCCCATACATATCCTCCTTATTTAACAATTAAGTTCATTTCAAATATTGGTAGTAATACTGAAATAACTATCAAACCAATAACAAAACCCATACAAACAATAATGATAGGTTCAATAAGGCTTGTCATGCTATTAATAGATAGATCTATATCATTTTCATAGATTTTCCCAATATTTAAAAGCATTTCATCTACTGTATCGCTTGATTCACCGGCAGCTATCATACCTATAATATACTGAGGCAAAAAACGTTCCCGTGATAATGCATTTGCAATGGATGAACCTTCCTGCACCAGTTTAGCTGCACGAGCAATATTTTCCTCTATTAAAACATTTCGTATAATACGCTGAACTATCTCAAATGATTTTATAACATCAACCTTGTTGGTAAGCAATACACCTAAGTTATAGGTAAAACGATGTATCAGGAGTTTTTTGTATAACGAGCTTACAAGCGGTAGTTTTAATTTTAGTTCATCCAATTTTCTTCTGCCTTCTTCAGTATGTTTATAGCGGTTAAAGTAATATATTATAACGATAGTAACTATGAGTAGTACATACCAGAATGATACAATGAAATTGCTGATACCCATAACAATGGTTGTAGGCAAAGGCAAATCTTTCCCCAGTTCAGCAAACATCCTCCCAAGCGAAGGGATAATGCTGATCATTAAGAATGTGACAACACCAAAGGCAAATAATATCATAAATGCAGGATACCATAAAGCAGACTGCACTTTGCTTTTTAAAAGGTTACGCTTTTCCTCTAAGTCTGCCAATCGTTCCAGTGCGCTGTCTAATGAACCAAGACTTTCTCCAACTCTGATCATATTGATATACATCTCGCTGAAGATGTTTTTATGTAGATCCAGTGCATTTGATAATGATGAACCTTCTTCAACTTTTGTTTTAACATCGATAATTGCTTTTTTGAAAACAGGATTTTCGATCTGATCAATGATGGTAGAGATTGAAACTAGTAGGGGCATACCGGCTTTCAGCATGGTAGATAGTTGCCTGGAAAATGTGCTGATTTCCTTTGTACTTAAACGTAGGTTTATATAATTCGAAATTTTATCAAAGATATCGTTAAAGATGTTAATTTTGCCTTCTGCATTATGAACAGTTTCCGTATCTTGCTTTGAAATTTTAACAATATATAATCCGTTACTGCGTAGTCGCTGAC
>DAOLVF010000253.1:0-2083 GCA_035420565.1 Spirochaetota bacterium
AGGGTTTATTCCTGATAAGCTGATAGTAAAATATGGAGGGCATGCCGATCAGCTATCATCACAATACTGGGGGATGGACAGGTTCAGGGTATATGCTATCTGTAAATTGCTGGCATGCTATGGTAGCAAACTGCAAGCGCCACAGTACACGATGGCGGTGGAGGTTGCTCTTTCAAAATGTCGTATTTTGCTTCATGGTGCAAACAAGCATTCCAATGTTGCCCTGGCACAAAAGGTTACACGGGTAATAGAATGGCTTACTGCTGATAGGCAAAGCATGCAAGCATTTCCTGACCTTGTAGAAGGATAAGATTATTTGAGATAATACTGTAGAGGAATGGTTCCTCAAAAAATTCGCGTGAATATAGTTTCCCTTTGTTCCAATCCCAGATATACCAGACGCTGCCGCCTGTTGCAGCAGGGTAGGTTATGGTAAATATATCATCGGTATTATTTATCTGTGATTGACCATATCGCTTTTTTACTACTGGATATTCAGTAACATCCTTATCCTTAATGTCTACTGCCAGTAACGAATGCATATCAAGAAAAAGAGCATGCCCTGATGAATTTACAGCCAGGGCTGTTTTTACATGGTGGCTGGTCGATAGCTCATGTAACCAGGTTTTTTGCCTGGCGATATTAATACATAGCAGTAAATCCTTGCTGCTGTCACCACAGTGGACAATGGCAAACTGTCCGGTACTATCAATGGCAATACCCTTTACAATAGTGCCTTGTGGTGATTGTCCTGCATAGATGCTCTGACCCCTGTTATTGACAATATAAAATCTGCCATCAATAAATCCAATGCCGGCAAAGCCGCCTTGTGGTGAAAATGCAACAGCGGTACAGAACTGCCCATTTAATTGTGTATTAGCATAGATATTCCCGTTGAAATCGGCTATACGTGCCGAACTTCCATCAGCGGTAAGCAGTACAATGATTGAACCATCCGGTGCACTGTAGGGATACTCTGCTGATGCAATCTTCCAGAATATTTCGTTGGTGGCATTGTACATGGTTATGTCATTGCCAACCTTTTTATAGCTTATGTAAAAGTTGCCATCGATGGTTGGTTTGATAAAATTATCACCGCCGGCGATAAAACGTTTCAACGCACCGTTTGCATCAAGATGGTAGTAACCGCTATCGGTTGTTATTGCAAAGGAAAGTTTATCAATTTTTGTACTGGAAGGTTCAATCGTTTGAATCTTGTGCAACGCACCATGCCACAGCGGTTGCAGCACAAAACCTGTGTGAGTGTCAAAAACAGGAATAAATGCCAATAAAATTCCAGCAAGTAAGCCTGTCATTACATATCGCATAGCGTTTATTAATCCGTTAAAAAGCTTTTTAATTTTTGACTGCGTGATGGAAGACGCAATTTACGTATTGCTTTCTTTTCAATCTGTCGTATGCGCTCTTTTGATAGCTTAAAGCGCTCACCAATTTGCTGTAATGACAATGGTTCATCGCCATCAAGTCCATACCTCAGTTTCAGTATTTCACGCTCTGAAGGAGTTAAGGTGTTAAGCACCTCATTCAAAGCTTCTTGCAATGATTCATCAAAAATCTTTTTATCGGGTGACTCTACGTTTAAATCTTCTACCAGCCCTAAAACAGTATTATCTTCAGAATTTCCTATAGTTGCATCAAGTGATACAAAATCCTGGGTAATGTTACGCAGGTGATTGATCTCATCATTATCCATATCCAGCTCTTCAGCTATTTCAGCAGGGCTTGGCTCTCTTCCCAGTTTGCTTTCTAATGTTTTTTGAACCCTGTCAATTTTCTGGATATCCGCCGTTCGGTTAAGAGGCAGCCGTATTAACGATGTTTTTTGTGATATAGCAAGCAGTATAGCCTGCCGTATCCACCATACAGCATACGAGATAAAATGGTATCCTCTGTCGGGATCAAATCGCTCAGCTGCCTTAATAAGCCCCATATTCCCTTCATTGATAAGGTCAAGTAATGATATTCCGCTTGTTTGATATTTTTTTGCGATAGATACTACAAATCGTAGATTTGCTTTGATTAATTCTTCTTTGGCTTTATGGTCGCCATCGCGGGCACGACG
>DAOLVF010000254.1:0-2076 GCA_035420565.1 Spirochaetota bacterium
ATTTGCGATAAATAATATAAAAAATTCTTTTCATGTATCATTGTGATATTCTCAAAATTGATAATAATAGATAATAATAGTTTTGTACAAAACTATTATTATCTTGTCAACAACAATTATATGTTTTTTGCTAATATTTTGACGACTTGCTTTTGAACGGTGTATGTTTTTCTTATTGATAAAAAAGCTATCAGCATACCACAATGCCATTGTACATGCTTACATCCATGGTAAACACCCATATGCTTTTCTTATATTTTGAATTATATCGCCAGCCTGCATTATGGCATAACCTGAATCATCACAATATATATCAGCAGCCTTACCATGTATATATACACCTAACGATGCAGCAACAAGAGGGGTAGTTCCATGAGCAAGAAACGAACCAATAATCCCTGTAAGAACATCTCCCGAACCAGCTGTTGCAAGCGCAGGATTCCCGGTGGTATTAATGGTGGTCTGCATGCCATCAGAAACAATTGAAGCTGGACCCTTTAATACTGTTATTGCGCCTGTTGCACCTGCCAATTTTTCAGCAAAGGATAAACGATCCTGTTTTATATCGTCTACAGGTACATTCAACAATCTAGATGCCTCTTTAAAATGTGGTGTAATAATACATGTTTTGTCCGGGGAAAAATTCTCATGTAACATGGCGCAGTGAAACAAGCCGTCGCCGTCAATGATGGCAGGGATAGCGCGTTCTTTCACTATGGCAATTGCTGACTTAACAACGGCTGCTGAAAAAATACTTCTGCCTAAACCTGGCCCAATGGCACATGCACTGCATCGCGTTGAAGTTATCAACTGTTGCAGTATTGTAGTTATACGCTCCGTTAACTCAATAAATTGTTTTTGCTTCAGTACTTCATGAGTCATTTCATCAATAAAAACATCAGCATAATCATCAAGCTCTATCTCTTTTGTTATTGCCTCTTTTATTTTACCTGCAATGATAGTGCGAGCTTTAGGCGTGGTTGCTATGGTCACAAGCCCTATGCCTGCTGCAAATGCAGCTTCAGACACAAGCATTATCGCACCCTCCATACCATCAAATCCACCAATGCAGAGCAAATGTCCGTTTGTACCTTTATGAGCATCGTAATTTTTTTGTGGGCGATAGTTACTGATAATATAATCATCATCAATGAGCTGTCGTTTGATGTCATTAGACTTGAGCAAAACTTCTGGAAATCCAATGTCAGCAACAACAACATGACCTGCATAATCTTTTCCCGGATAGGTAACCAGATTTACTTTAGGCAATCCCATCGTTACCGTAACATGCGCTTTGACAATAGCTTCGGATTGCAGTATCCCATCCGCTGGCAGTCCGCTTGGCATATCTATGGACACCACTGCTTTGCAACTTTTATTTATAGCTTCAATACCCTGTAGCAGCAAACCTTTTGGAGTACCCGAAAAACCTGTTCCGGTCAGAGCATCAACAATAATATCATAATTATTCAAAATGCCCGTTTGGAGCATTGTATCAGTTAGCTCATAAACGGGTATTGCGGCTTTTTTACAAAGTTCAAAATATATACGCGATGATGGTGTTAACTTTTGAGTAGCTCCAGCAACAAAGATATCCGTTTTTATATATTGCGATAAAAAATATGCTGCAACATACCCATCACCACCGTTATTACCAACCCCGCATAGTACAGCAATATTATCAGCACACAAATACGTTTTAATATAATCAGCAACTGATTTCCCGGCAACAGCCATCAACACTTCGCCAGGGATTCCATATTCATTTATGGTTAACCTGTCAATCTCCTGCATCTGCAAAGCGGTTGCTACTTTCATGTTCAATCACTTCCCGTATATATACATGATAATCATATTTATTAGCATTGTCTATTCCATCATTGTGCTGCGTTTAAATAGTTTTTTATTCCCATTCATATATTTCCAGACCACTTGCATAGGCATGATAAGAATACAGTTTGCCTTCATTGCTTATACCAATATCCGAAAATAACACCTGCTGGGGAAATTTACACCTGATTTTGCCAACGATTGTTCCGTCAAAATTGTACAATAAAAATTTAACATCATTGGTAT
>DAOLVF010000255.1:0-2075 GCA_035420565.1 Spirochaetota bacterium
GATAGTACTCCTAACAAAGTTGTTTTACCCGAACCTGATTTACCAGTAAGCGCAGTAATAGTACTTTCGTTAATTTCAAAACCAACCTTATCAAGGACTCTTCTTTCATCATATTTAACACTAATAGAGTTTACCGACAATAATGCCACGATTCCACCTCACTGTTTACTTAATGCTTTAAATAAATTCATATTAGAAGCGAATATTGCAGGTATGAGCGCTGACAGTGACGATATTGCAATAGAAAACAACACCATTAACGCACCTATATGCATACCAACAGGTTCAAGCCCTATACCTTGAAATGCAGGTATAAGCGATGAAAGCCTTGCACCTGCAGCTTGAATTGAATAAGCTCCTGCCAGATAACCTATAAAACCATATACCCCCCCAATAAATGCAGCTTCAACCATAAATGTCATTATAATCCTTAATTTTGATACCCCTAATATTCTCCGTAATGAAAAGCTATAGCTTCGATTATAGATAATTATCAGGTACGAATTAAATATTGATATTACTGTCAACAATAACAGGAAAAAACCAACTAACAGGGAAAAGCCATCAATGATACTCATTGCCTGATTTGTTTTACTGGCTATCTCATCAAGTGAGGTCACCGCAAGCCCCATGGATTTTATCTCTTTTGTAGTCTGAGGAAGCATTTTAACATCTTTAACCTTAGCATAAAGCCTGATATACAAAATAGGCTTTGCACTTTTTGTTTCCGCAGCATACTGAGCAGCAATTGAATTTATAAAACTATCCGGCACAACAATCCCGGTAAGGTTGAAAGTACTCGAAAATGAATGAACATATGCTGGTACCTTAAAACGTTTTTTTGGTTCCACCGCTTTTGGCGTTTCAATTATCAGCGTAACTGGCAAGCCTTTTAACGTTTCTTCCGTAAAAAGGGGGATGTTGTTAATAGATGCAAAGTTGTTAAACATATCAAGAGCCACTTGAGGTGCAATGACCGGGACCTCTTTATTGGGATTAAATGTAAATGATTTATAATCAGCAACTTTGTCTTTTATGAATTGCCGGCTTACTCCACAAATTGGCACATACGGTGTATATGATTTACCAAAGAGTTCAATCCTTATCTTTGTTGCAGCATTAATACAGGTTACTGCATTCACCGAAGATATAGTGGGCATTTTGCGTATAGCTTTTACCTTTTCGGCAGAAATACTGTTTATTGCATACGCTAATGTTGGTTCACCTGATTTAGCTTTTGGCTCAATAATCATTTCATTAATATCTAATGAGCCAAAAAGCCTTTTATCAACAAATTTGGTTACTGACTCACGTAATGAAAGGTATAACACCAAAAAAGCAATCAGCAATATAATACCAAAACTTGATAGTAAAGCTTTCCAGATATTTTTAAAAATCTCTTCAAATATCATTATAGCATTGCGCAGTATATACTGTATCATAGCATCAATAATCCTTTTCAATTAAAAATAAATTACAATCACCGGTAATAAAGTATTATAATCAATACCTATTTCTCATGTCATTAATAAATTGAAATTAATAGCTTAAATAATAAAAAAATTATTGCATTTTTATACATCATTGCCAATAATCCTTAAAATATTGTAAACCACTAATGCAATGGGATCATGATAGCAATTCTGTCAAATAAAAAATTGGGAATAGTACTATTCTGCATGGTATTTTTGCTGTGCTGTGCTTCCTATATGCCAGTTGAAAAAATTTATGAAGACAGTAAAATTGTAAAGATTATACTTAGAGACAAAAAAACAATTACAGGGTGGTATATTGTTAACTACGATGCAACTAACAGGATTAGCAGCATCAACAAATATATACCCAATAAAAATACACCAATTGTTACAATTCAACTGCAGTATCGAGGAAAATTATTAAGCAGTTATACTATCTCATCGTCGTTACCCGAAAGTGATACAATCCTCTATCAATCCACTCATATCTTGAACTATCTACCCACAAATGATCTAAAACGGGTTGATATTTCATTCAACAAGCCTGCAAGCATCAAACAGGCAAAAACAACATTTGTACGAATACAATACACTTATACT
>DAOLVF010000256.1:0-2071 GCA_035420565.1 Spirochaetota bacterium
AATAACATTACAACTGTTTGAAAAGGTTGAAATGTGGCTTGTTGAGCAAAAAAAGACAAGGATTTTGCAGGTAACGTATTATTCAGATGCTATAAGTGGCAAAGAGATCCTTACAGCTATAAAAAAACATACCGGTGATATAGATGTGCGCCAGGTTTCGGTAACAGAAGATGTTGAAAATAAAACGTCGGATTTTGTGGTAAACTGCCGAATAGATGAAGATTTTAGCCTGCGGTTACTGTTCGATGAGATAAAACAGTTAGGACATATCAAAAAGATAAAAATAGATTAAAATATACAATTATACAATTAATCCATAGTTTGCAAATAACTATAATTCTTGCTGGTAATGTCCTTATAGATAGTTACCTTAGAAAAGATTTAATCGAATGAGGTAAATAGGGATTTTGTAATTGTTTTCTGTAAATTTCAAATTGTACTACAGATTATGAATATCGTGGATTCTTCCGGGTGGACTCATGATGTTCATTTCAAGGATTTACCCAATGTAAACTATTTTGAAAAAAAGAAATAAGATTTTATATACTACTGCATGCTGTATCAGTGATAAAGATTATTGTTAATTATTGCCTGTGCTATAGCAATATCTTCAGTTGTTGTGATTTTAATGTTGTGATAATAATTACCGGTGATAGCTTTGACAGGATGTCCGGCAATCAAAACCAATGAAATATCATCAGTAGCGTCATTAATAGAATGTGCAAGTGCTTTTTTATGAGCATCCATGATTAGAGAATAATAAAAGCATTGTGGCGTTTGTGCTGCACAGATTGCATGTCGAGGTAAAACTTCTACCACGCTGTCATCTTTTATCATGGCAATAGTTTCCTTGACCGGTGTGTAGATACCGCAGGCGCCGTATTGCACTGTAGTATTAATGCAGTTCTGAATCATGGTTTGTGTAATAAAAGGGCGTGCAGCATCATGAATGAGCACAATATCGTTATCATTGCATTGAAGTGAACAGAGCGCATTATAGCAGGATTGCTGCCGGGTTTTACCTCCATTGGTTATTATGACAGTGGTTTGAATATTGTAATCGCACAAAAGTGACTGGAGTGTTTTGTGATAGTCAGGATGAATGGCTATAATAATAGCATCAAACAGCGAAGATGTATAAAAGGTTTCTATTGCCCATATAATAATTGGTTTGTCATTCAGTGCCAAAAATTGTTTTGGGACAGCACTATCCATCCGCTGTCCCAGTCCCCCGGCTAATATAATTGCATAGTGTTTCATTGTTGTTCCCAGATGCGTTTTGCCAGTGATGCAACCCGCTTTCCCAGTGCTGCAGCATTCTTTTTTGTCTTCTCGTCAGGCGAACCAGTGCATGATACTCCATAATGACCGGTTGCTTCCATGGGATCGCCAACTATTATCATCCCATAGATGAGCATTGCCTGCAGTATTGAAAGCAGTGTTGTCTCTTTCCCTCCAGATGGATCACTTGATGTAGCAAATGCCGCTCCAATCTTATTTTCCATTTTTCTTCGGATAATGACATATTCATCAAAAAGATGTTTTAACTCGGCTGCCATTGTTCCAAAATAAACAGGTGAACCGGCTATAATACCATGGGAATTTAAAAAATCATCTTTGGTAACCTCGCTGGTTGAACGCACTATAGCCTGTGCATTCTCAACCTGTTTTACTCCTTCGGCAATGGCTTTTGCAAGTTCATGAGTGTTTCCTGAACGTGAGTAATACAATATCAAAACCTGCACCATGTTATACCTCGTATAATACTGTAATGAAATACAATTATTGGAAATTAATTTACTGTATATGATTTATACTATATAAATAATAATAGTATTTTTAATTTTGTCAACAGTTACCTGTGTTTTTTTTGCGATAGTTACTGTAAAATTTAGCTTGTCAGCTACTATTATAGATGTTTATATAGCTTTTCAGTGTCATTACAAACACTATCACACCTGCAATGCAAGTATGTTTTACAGTGTGTATGTGCACATACAATTGTTATCGAATGAGAAAAATAACTATGAGCTATCAAACAATGATATCACAAAGGGCAAATGAATTTACA
>DAOLVF010000257.1:0-2059 GCA_035420565.1 Spirochaetota bacterium
TACATATAATCATATAATCGTTAACGATATTATCAAGCAAAAAAATATAAAAGGGGATACTATGTGGCATTTTACACCTACCAATGTTCACTGGATTGATATTACATTGATCATACTTTATTTAGCAGGCATTACCGTTTTTTGATTTTATATATACACCTTTTTTTATTTTCTTGCAAAAAACAATAATCACTTTTTATTATTTATTGATGAAACCCTCATTAATGAATGTAAATGGCATATTCACCATGATACCTATAATAGCTATACCACCTCTTCTTATGGCTGCTATCGCCATGTATGTTGCCGTCTCGTATGGTATTATGTATTCACGCAGGAGGAATGAACCCGAAAACCTGTGGTTTGCCATGATGTGCGGCACTATTGCTCTTTACGATATTGCATCTGCCATGCTCTATATATCCCCATCACCTTTCCAGGCTGTATTATACCAGCGCTTCCAGTTTGCCGTACTTGCCTGTTTCATCATAGCAATAACGTGGTTCATTGCTTCATTAGTGCATATTCGTACAAACATTGTTTACAGCATAACCGCCATTATGGTATTGTTCATCATATCAGGTTTTTTGCTGGATAGTTCATATACTCTCAATCCATACAATCCTTACATAAAAAAATTTGTCTTTTTAGGTGCAACCATCACCTACAACGAGGCTGACCCCGGTATTCTTTATATAGCACAATATATTGCAATGCTTGTTTCTGGAACATATTTAATGTATAAACTTTTTATCTGGTGCAGATATGGCGAAGCCCATATCAAAATTTTATTTGTAAGTTTACTGGTATTTTTGCTTGCAAGCATAAACGATGTCTGTGTGGGCAAAGGTATTTATCGCTTTATTTATACCATTGAATATGCATATTTTATAGTTATTATATCCATGGCATATATCTTGCAGTCACGGTTTATAACATTGCATAAAGAGATTGAACAGGTTACCTATTTATTTAATCAAAAACTTTTAGAACAACAGAAACAACAAAAAATTGATGATACATCAAAGCAGAAATGCATCTCTTCGTCCAACTCTGATAAGATTCAACAGGCTGTTGAGTATATTCATGACAACTTTTGTTTTGCTATTTCACGCGAAGGGTTGGCTGCCATGGTTAATCTTCATCCAGATACATTCAGCAGGCTTTTTAAACTATATACGGGAAAATCGCTTCCGGACTACATCAATGAACTGAGAATTAACTATGCAAAGGTTTTATTAGCAGAAGGTAGTGAATCAATAGTAACTATCGCCTTCAAAACCGGTTTTGAAAGCCTTTCAACATTCAACCGTGCTTTCCATAAATTACTCAATATAACTCCAACAATCTATCGCAAAAATAATCGCAAATTCTGATTAATCAGATATTGCGTAGACAATGATACAAAAATAAAGCTACTATGCACGATAGTTGTTATGGAATCAGTGCCCTTGTGTTAATGTTCAAGAAAACCTATTTTGCCCATAGAGCTTGACAATACGTTTATACGATCATATAATCCTCTGGGGGTTTGCAATGAAATCGACATATATATTGACTCACGATGTTGGCACAACCGGAAACAAAACATGCTTATACAGGGTTGATAACAAAATAAAGCTGGTTAACTCATACCTTGTGGAATATCCGCTGTATATGCTACCTGATGGTGGTGTTGAGCAAAAAGCTGATGATTGGTGGGATGCTGTTTGTAAAGCTACAAAATGGGTAATGAAGCAAAGTAATGTTGCACCAGCTAACATAGCTGCCATGGCATTTTGTGCGCAGATGCAGGGTTCTCTATTTATTGATGCCGAGGGCAGAGCGTTGCGAAATCCAATGAGCTATCTGGACCAGCGTGCAACAAAGCAAATAGAGAAGCATCTGTACAAAGGCTTTATAAAGATAGATAAATGGAACGCATTGAAAACCATTAAATCACTTGTAATCACCGGTGGGCTTGCCGCAACACCAAAAGACCCGCTATGGAAATACCACTGGGTAAAAGATAATGAACCTGAAATCTTTGAAAAGGCGTATAAGTGGCTGGATGTTAAGG
>DAOLVF010000258.1:0-2045 GCA_035420565.1 Spirochaetota bacterium
AACAACGTTGATATTGTCAAATAAAATACAGAGTTTATTTTTATTGAAAGGATGATGATCATTTTTTATGGAAAGGAGTTGTCAATGCACCCAAAAAAAATTTATATTGATAAACAGTTGTTTGCAAATTTAATAATGAAAATCCTCTTGACGAAATTAAAAAAGAGGTTACAGCTAGCTACAAAACACAGATGGTGATATATACTAAATTAAGTATGTATATCATGCCATTTTTGTGATAAAGACAGGGTAAACTTTGTGCGGGAAGAAGTCAGGCTATATTGCGATTAAGTACAGGTCAAAATTTTTATCAGAAAGGATTGCAACATAATGGCCAAAGAATGGATACTCAATAGTGTAATGAATCGCTTTCAACTAAATTTCAAAAGAAATGTAGTACCAACCTCTGAATCAATTAGAAAATGCGCACCAAAGACAATTGATGAATGGAGGGAATATTATTTCAAATACACTTGCCTTTTATCCTTCGATTTGTTGTCTTAACACGGAAGTTCCCAATTGACACGATAAAGCCATCCATACGAGGTAAAGATAATTTAAAACTAAACACCATAGGGGTGTTATTGTTGTAAAAACAAATGGTTATCATTGTTTAAATCCCGTTATGGGTGACATTTGCCTTTAATGATGATACAAAACAGTTTGGAAAACCAAAAACAATACCCCCTCCACTATAAGCGCCAGAATGAAGTGAAAAAGTTGTTGAAAAAATTAAATAATTGGCTTATATAAACAATGCTATCGCCAAAAACAATAGTTGATGCACTATCATCCATAAATAAATTTAGCTGGAGCTCTATATGCTATTTATGATACGAGTATTACTGATACTACTGCTTACCTTTACTATCAGTAAATCCGGGTATGCTCAAGTACGTAAAGCGCCAAAGCCAAATATTATTTATATCCTTGCAGATGACGCAGGGTATGGCGATTTTGGATGCTACGGTCAAAAAGAAATACTTACCCCTCATATAGACAAAATGGCATCCGAGGGTATGATGTTTACCAATCACTATGCAGGTGCGCCAGTATGTGCACCATCACGGTGTAGCCTTTTAACGGGGATGCATACCGGGCATTCGTATGTTCGTGGTAATATTGAAAAGCTTCCGGAAGGGCAACTACCCATGAAAGAAGGCATACCTACCATCGCTGATATGCTTAAAACTCAAGGGTATTCCTGTGCTGTTATTGGCAAATGGGGGCTTGGAGGGCCGGGAACGGCTGGTATTCCATCAAAGCATGGATTTGATTATTTTTATGGTTATCTGTGTCAACGACAGGCTCATGACTATTATCCTCAATACCTGTGGAAAAATGAGGAAAAGGTTAAGCTTGATGGCAAAGAGTATAGTCATGATCTTTTTACAAAGGAAGCGTTACAATTTATTGAATCCCATTTGAAAGTGCCATTCTTTTTATACCTTGCGTATACTATCCCACATGCTAATTTGCAGGTTCCTGATTTAGGATTATATAAGGATAAGGATTGGCCAATCAATAAAAAGAGATATGCTGCTATGATATCACGTATGGATAATGATATTGGTATAATACTGCAAACATTAAAAGAATTGGGAATTGCCAATAACACAATCGTTATGTTTTCAAGTGATAATGGGCCTCATGCTGAAGGAGGTTATGATCCAGGATACTTTCATAGCAGCGGGCCATTCAGGGGTAAAAAAAGGGATGTTTATGAGGGTGGTATCCGGGTGCCAATGATAGCCTGGTGGCCAGGTACCATACCATCAGCAACCGTCAGTAATCATGTAAGTGCTTTCTGGGATATTATGCCTACGCTGGCTGAAATAGCTGGATGTGATATACCCGTTGGTATTGATGGAATATCCATGTATAATGAGTTGCTGGGAAATTTCAGCAAGCAGCAAAAGCATAATTACCTTTACTGGGAGTTCCACGAGCAGGGTGGGAAACAGGCATTGCTTAAAGGAACGTGGAAAGCTGTGCACTTGAATGTACGCCTTTTTCCTGATAGGGATGGTGAGCTTTATAATTTG
>DAOLVF010000259.1:0-2029 GCA_035420565.1 Spirochaetota bacterium
AAAACATATTCACCAATCAAAGCTTTTGACTCAACAGTTGATGGATCATCTGCGGTCATAAGTTTCGGGATGCGATCATCCATTGCATCTTTCACATCATTGATAATTTTTTTAGGAGATAGTGGTTTTTCAGTCAGGTATGCAGGACAATTATCCTGACAGCGTCCACATCGTGTACATGCATCACCATCCATAAGCTGTTTCCATGTAAAGTGTTCAACCATACCTACACCAAATGTTTCGGCTGTTTCAAATTCTTTTGGGCTTATTACAGGCATTGCAAATTTTGTTTTTGGACTTTCATTGTCAAGATTCTGGAAATAGACATTGAGCATGGTGGTAAGGATGTGCCCTAATTTATCGGTAGCAATGAGTCCTATGAAGCTGAATGCACCAATCATATGCAACCACCAGTTGATGTAGTGGGTTATCTCAAGGGTTGGAATACTTAACCAACCAAAAAGGTGTGCTAATGAATAACCAACCGGTGACCATACCTCAAATTTTGGGAATCCCGTAATGGCTATTCTGAGCGATTCGTTTAAAAATCCGGTAAGGATAATAAAAGCTATTAATATCAGTGCAAAGGTATCAATTGGTTTTGTATCCAGCCTGCTTGGCTTTACTTTATAACGCCTCCAGAATGCCATAACAAGCCCTACAATAACCGCAACGCCAAAAATATCGCCTGCAAATGACCATAACAGGTATGCATCCCCTACCAAAAATTTAAAATGGAAGAATAGTTCAGTAACGTCCTCTTGAATCAGGATTATAAATGTTACAATGAATAGTCCTATAAAACCATAGAACAGGCAGGCGTGCATGATCCCTGCATATTTTTCGCGTAAAACTTTTTTTTGTAAAAATACATATTTAATAAGCGCAATAATTCTTTTTTCCGGGAAATCTGTTCTGAGTTCTGGTTTGCCACGCCTCCAGATTAGTGCCTTTTGGATCAGGCTGTAAAGAATAAAAATGGCAGCGATTATTAAAAAGATATATACACCCCATCGCATGAAACCATGCATGCCGCCAACATTAAAATACGATTCTCTGGTTATCTGGTCGACAGGCAGATTATATAAACTTGAAAGGCTCATGTACAACCCTCCTTATCCATAAAAAATAATTGCATCTAACTTTAGTTAACAATACTTTAATACTGGAAGTCCTTGTCAACACTATTTTAAATAGAATAGTGAGAATATTATGATTGAATAGTAACCTATGAACATGTTGGTAATTTTAGAATGTGGTAATTGATAATTTATAAAAATGGTTTGACGTAACTTTAATATGGTACTATAGTATCATTCATATACAATAAATATTCAATAATTATGAGGTCCAATTATGAAACGATATTTTTTCTGGACAAGTTTATGTATCATTGTTGCATTAGTGGCATGCGGAGGTGCTCAGAAGCAACAAAAACCATCAAAAACAGCATGTGAGATGTGTGGTGAAGCTGATGGGTTTGCTGCCATATTTGATAATGATACAGCACTTGCACGTGATAGAGCCATTGATGATGCTATGAACAAATTGGTGAAGATGAAGCTGGGTACTTCCATAGAAGGACGTACAGTCGTTGAAGATTATGCGCTAGTAGAATCCATTGTTGAGGCAAAATCAACAGGTATGGTAAGAAACTGGAAAGTTATTAAAGAAGGTGCACAGGAAGGTGCATATACAGTCAGAATTTATGGTGAGGTATATCCACAGGCTGTTAATGATACTATAGAGGCAACATTGAAAAATTATGGGCGTCCTAAGTTCATGATACTCATCAATGAAACCTTTGAAGGTCAAAAGCATGAACCAGGCTTCACTGTTACAGAGCTTACCATGATGGAGATTATGCAAAATGCCGGGTTTGAATTTGTGGATGCAGCAACTGTCCAGCAGTTAATAAAAAAAGATAAAGCAAAGATGATGCAGGCGATGATAGGACGGGTTGGTGGGGCTGTACAGGAGCTTTTGCTTGATGATGTTGGAGCTGAATGTATCATAGTAGGTGATGTTA
>DAOLVF010000260.1:0-1989 GCA_035420565.1 Spirochaetota bacterium
ACGGAAACATTAGCCATGCCACGCCTTTCAATGTATGGAGTAAGGGAACAGGATTGTGCTACAATAGTAAAAGAAGCTGATAACAAAAATAATCCGGTTAAGCTGAATGATGATGAAATGATAGGATTATTGCGTGAAAGGTTATGATATCTGATATTTTATTGATGTAGAAGTTATTAAAAATGAAAAATAATTGCTTTTACAATTGTTGTATAGTAAGCTTATATGTATCAGGAGGTAAGTATGAATTGGAAAGACAGGATAACAATTGATCCAAACATATGTCATGGAAAACCATGTATTAAAGGTACAAGAATTATTGTTTCAGTTATATTAGATAATTTAGCCAATGGGATGAAAGAAGAAGATATATTGAGTAGTTACCCCTCATTGACATCTGAAGATATACAAGCAGCTATTGCTTATGCAGCAGAATTATCTCATGAAAGATTGATTCTAATAATGTAATACATCCAGTATCTCATCCATTGAAGTGAGTGTTAGTAGTTTCTTCCGCAGTTTAACTGCACCGGGAAATCCCTTTAAATAGTTTACAATATGTTTCCGCATGAGTATTATGCCATAATTGCCATAATGCTGCACCATACGTTCATAATGTTTTTGTATCATAGCTATCTTTTCCTGATATGATGGTTGTTGCCCACAAAATATCCATGGATTGCCTATAGCGGCGCGCCCTATCATCACGGCAGCACAACCGGCTGTGGAAAGTTTTTCCATGGCATCTTCATAGCTTGTGATGTCGCCGTTACCAACAATAGGGACCCTGCTAAAATCAGCTATTGTATTTATTGCATCCCAATCTGCTTTTCCGCTGTAAAACTGGTCGCGCGTCCTGCCATGCACCGTAATGAATGATACCCCTGCCTGCTCTAATGCTGCAACAACCTCCCTGTAATTTTTGGTGCCCTGCGTAAAGCCAAGCCGTATTTTGGCTGAAACCGGTATGTCAACGCTTTTCACCACCGCGCATGCTATCCTGTGTAGCAGTTCAACGTTGTTTAGTAAACCGGCGCCTTTCCCGTTGTTGCACACTTTTGGAGCACAACAACCAGCATTGATATCAATACAATCAGGGCTGTGCGATAGTAACCTGACAGCGGCTTCTGCCATTACAGCAGGGTCATTGCCAAAAATTTGAATTCCCAGCGGTTTTTCCTCATCTGAAAACGATAGCATGGCAAGAGTCTTTTTATTGCTGCGAACGATACCATCCGCACTTAAAAGCTCTGAGAATACCATTCCTGCACCAGATGTATGAGCTATCAGCCTGAATGGCAGATCAGTGTAACCGGCCATGGGAGCAAGAAAAAGTTTACTTTTTACATGTATAGGAAATGTAGTGTTCATATAACGATAATAGCTCTTTGAATGCTATCAATAAAAAAAATAATCTGTATTGGTTTAGCAAAAACTTGTCAACCACAGATAAGAATGCAGCGCATGTCATTCTGAATTTATTTCAGGATATAATATTACATATTTAGATTCCGGGTCAAGCCCGGAATGACAGGAGTAGAACTACGTCCATCAAAATGACGAAATGGTGGAATAATTCGATGGTTGGGCAAAAGGTGAAAAAAAATTTTTTATGCTTGATTATTTAGCATGCTACATATACAAAAAGTAATGAAAGATAATGATAGGGGGTTTTACTGTTATGAAGAAATGTATAGCACTAATGTGTATGTTTTTTATTCTTACTGTGTCAGTATATGCCCAGGATATTACAATTATACAAACAACCGATTTGCATTCGCATTTTTTAGGTTTCTCGCCCAATATTGATTATACACCTGCAACCATCAATGATGACAATACTGTTGGCGGCTGGGCGCGCATTGCCACCGTAATAAACGATACCAAAAAGAGCAGGAAAAATCCTGTGCTGGTGCTTGATTCAGGTGATTTTCTGATGGGTTCATTGTTCCATCTTCTTTGCAGGGAAGAGGCATTTGAGTTGCGTTT
>DAOLVF010000261.1:0-1982 GCA_035420565.1 Spirochaetota bacterium
ATGATAGTTCCTAACTAAGGGGACATTTATGCGCTCAATGTCTCCTTACCAACCCCCAAAGCGCACCTCATACAGCGGTGTTCCTTTACTTCCTCCCATCTGTCCGATCCACGGCGGGTGCACAACTGGCTTCCTCGCCTGCCTTGTCAACGATGTAGTATAATAGTTGATCGCGCAGGTTGCCCTATAATGCACCCGCATCCTATGACGACGCACATGCCTGTGCGGCTGTAGTTCCCTTCACATAGCCTTCTACAGATGAAAGGCTAACTCAGCTGCAGGTGAGCACAACAGCGTGAAGGTACCATGCCCATCGTAACTACTTATCGATATCCGCACCAATAGCAAAAGTTCTTGAACACTCCCAATAAAGATATGATGTTCTTTCACAAAAACAGTATATGATCAAGACTTATAGGAAATTAACTGATATATTACTATTGATGGTAACTGGATTACCAGTATAAGGATTAATAGTATCAACATCCGGTAACATTCCATACGGCACATTTGAATCAGCTACAAAATAAAATAGATAGTCACCATACGGTACATTGGTTAATGTATAACTTCCACTACTATGGGCAACCAATGGCGGTAATCGCAATGCATACTTATACCAATCATAAGCATTCCAATTCGTTGCATAGCTACCATCATTGACAGCGTCAACAAATACATTGTATTCCACTTTATACTGCTCATAGCGTAGATAATAATCAAGATAGCCTTCAACAGTGCTATAGGGAAATAAAGGCGCTACTGGCTCGTAAACTGAAGGCCTGGTCCAACCAGGGTTGTCATCATCTAAAAAATAATCTGCTATTGTCTGTGGATTTCCATACATATTAGTTGCTGGTATGGCAATAACATAGCCGGATGAAGCTGTGGTGCCACTTACCGTAGCCACCTCCTCTTTTTTATATACTCGCGCTACACCCAGCAAATTACCACCCATGTAAATATCATCAGGTTCAACAGCTCGTAGCCAGTCACTGACTGCCCAATAGTGATATGCCGCTCGGTAGCCGTTGTCATTATAAAAATTATATTCATATAATTTAATAAAATTTTTTATAATAAGGCGTACCTCAATCACAACCTTATCATCTTTATCCACCAAAAGCCCGCCATCAATAGGTACAACAAGTGGGAAAACCCTGTTAATATCATCATAATTTTGTTTTAAATAGTCATAGTAGGTATTAACCATAAGTTGGTTAAAATCAAATCCATGAATATCCTTTTCGTGAAATATCTCTTCCGGGGCATCATCCTGCTCAATATTCCCTGAGGTATCAAAATGCCATTGGGTAGCATTATCAAATATCAGCTTGCGGATGTACAACATAACCATGCCATACCGCTTGCCTGGTTTAATATCTTCGCAATCCAAAACAACACCCACCCCGTTAAAAAAGGGGTCGGTGTCACTTACAGCAGCAGTAAAAACCTGCCGGTCATATGCCACTTTATCATCGCTGCCGCCATCCTCCTTTGCAAGCCGCATCTCGGCAATATCAACCATAAATGTGTTAGGAAAGGTTTCAGAAATATCGGTAATCATATCATTGACGGAATCATCAATTGATTGAGTTGCTGATACAGTAGTATCCCAACCCTTTATACTGCTGCTGTCTGTTGTCGATTCAAATGTCCCTTTTATAATCACCGTCACACGGCTGTTGGAAAGCTCATCAAATAATGCATTATCACCGGTGCAACCTATAAGGATAACTATCGCCAGAGCATATAAAAATTTCAGATATTTTTTCATAATTATCTAAATCCCAATATTGAGATAAAGGGTGAGCCCGGTATTAACAATATGCCCGTTTTTGCTCGCACCCTTTCGGTATTCTTCATAAATAAAAAGGTAATCAATACGCAACCCAATGTTTATCCACTTGCCAGCAGGGAACGATATTTCAAAGCCAAGCATTCCCATAGGGTCCCACTGCTCCATGTTTTCTGGTTTTATC
>DAOLVF010000262.1:0-1940 GCA_035420565.1 Spirochaetota bacterium
CGCCTTTTGCACAGCCCATTGTAATACCCAGCGCTTTTATACCAGCTTTCATTATTTCACAGGCGCTGTCCTGTTGCTCTTTTGGTAGCTGTGAAGGCATGGTATGTCCTGTTTCAACAAAGTGTGGCGGATATTCTATGATGCGGTCAGCAATGCCGGTAATGGTAATCTCGCCATTATACACAACAGCATCTATGGAAAGCTCATGCCCGTTCATAAATTCCTCAATGATAAGTTCACCGCTTGGCGAAGCGCTTTTTGCAAAAGCAAAGGCATCAGCAACCTGATTTTTGTTGTCAATGCGCACAACGCCGCGTGCGCCCATATTATCCGATGGCTTTATAACAACAGGGAAACCCAATACCTTGCTTGCTTTTTTTGCATCAGAAAGCGACCATACCGGGAAAAAGTGAGGTGATGGAACGCCATGCTCAAAGAAGCGGGTACGCATCTTTATCTTATTGGTAGCTGCTATGGCATCTTCAAATTTTATGCCGGGTAGGTTAAGAGCATTTGCTACTGCTGCAACGGTAACGGAGGCATCGGTGCCAACAGTAAGGACACCGGATATGGGGGTTATCTCATTTTGTTTTTTTGCAACACGTACAGAACCTTCAATATCACGGGTGCTCATAACAATAGGAATATCGGCATATTTCATACCCAGGGCATTGGGATTATAATCAGTAACTATCACCCGCAATCCCATTTTTTGAGCCGTCTGTATAATGGGCACCTGTAATAAACCGCCACCAATCACCATAATCGTTTTTTTCATGGATTTCCCCCTGGACAATAGTAAAGTCACAACCTGCTGAGTTGCCTCTACAGAGTTATTATTGGCTTTTTTTAGCAAAAACTTGAAGGTAATTTTTGGTTGCATTGTGAGGGTTGTTGCCAATACTTTAATATTGCCGGCTGTAAAGTAAACAATGATTATGGCGATAGTTACTGTATATGTTGTAGCAGGTAAAAATTATTTGACAGTGAATAGTAAAACAGGCTATCAACAAACAACGCCACTTAAAGGTACGATAGCTGGCATACAATTTTCATGGACAGTTGATTATATCATGCAGGAGGTAGCATGTACCATGGACTATCACACCATTACACAATGTGCCATTGCTATATGCAAACAGGCAGGGGCAATTATTGTTGAAGGTTATTACCGTGAGCATATAACCATAGATTATAAAAGCAGAACAAATCTGGTTACGGATATTGACTACAGGTCCGAAAAATTTATTGTACATGAGCTTAAAAAACAGTTTCCAGAGTTTGATATAGCTGCTGAAGAAGGAAGCAGGGAACGGGCTGATGGTGAGTATATATGGTATGTTGATCCTCTGGATGCAACAAATAATTTTGCTCATAAAATCCCATGGTTTTGTGTTACCATTGCACTGTATTCAAAAGCGCTGGAAGCGGCGGTTGCCGGCGTTGTGTATGAACCGCTCAGGGATGAATGCTTTTATGCGTGGAAAGACGGCGGAGCGTATGTAAATGAAAAACGTATCTTTGTATCGCAGATAAACGATATAGGGATATCGATCATTGCTACCGGCTTTCCCTATAAAAAGGACGATCCTTCATGCAATAATGCAAAGCAATTTAATAATGTATTGCCACATGTTCAGGGTATTCGTCGTATGGGGTCTGCTGCGATTGATTTGTCGTATGTTGCATGTGGAAGATTTGACGGCTACTGGGAACCACTGTTATACCCATGGGATATGACTGCTGGCGCTTTACTGGTTGAGGAAGCTGGCGGCATGGTGACACAATATAACGGCAACACATTTGATCCGGAATTTCCTGAAATCTGCGCTACCAATGGACTGATTCATCAACAGTTGCTGGAGCTCATCAATAAATAGGGTACGGTATTCTGCTCAATTTTATTAAAAAAATGCCCGATAAATGGGTAAGGATAATTA
>DAOLVF010000263.1:0-1937 GCA_035420565.1 Spirochaetota bacterium
CCATTGTCGATAGCATAATCAATAGTGCCGTAATCCATGGCAGATAATATAAACTATTCATCTATTTTTGCTCCCTGGTATACTTTGATGGGCATTTAACCAATATTTTATCTGCTTCAAACATCTGTTTTTTGTTATTATAGATGCCGATTGCAACAACGCTGGTAGCATGTTCAAAGTTCAACGGTTTGGCACCCCTGTATAGTACCGTCATCCGTTCCAATGCATTATCTTCTATCACAAATAGAAAACCATCTGTGGTATTCTGCATAGGCACTGTTTTAACCAGCCTGCCAATTATCTGAACATAATCGGGATTATTCTTTGCATCATCAAAGGGAACATACGGCGTTAAAAGCCCCTTAAACGAAAAAAGTGCTACAGCAGAACATATAACAATGATTGCCACAATAATGATCTTACTTTTTGCCATTGACCCTCTTTTCCAGCTGTTTTATTTTACGGTGCAATACAACAAGATAGCAGACTATTCCACACCATACAACCGCAGATACCCAGAAAAGCGTTTTTGAATAATTTGAATCTGTCTGCGCCAAAAAATGCATTGCGGTAACTATCGCATATAATTTCATACTATTCCTCGTGCAATTTTGATTTCAGTACATGAATCCGCACCCACAATCCAAGCAATATGTAGTACAAAAGCGTAAATGATACCAATGATATACCAAGCACCAACCGCATTTCAGTATCCAGCATCAATTGTCCCTGAGCATTAATAACAGGTTCTGGATGCAGCGTTGGGTAAAGCCGTGGTGCTACAAACATTAAAAACGGTGATACAACAAACGCAATTATAAGATACACACTTTCTAACATAGGGGCTTTTGGATTACCGCTAACAATCTGTTGCAGGCTGAAATAGGCAATGTACAATAAAAGCAATAATGTGATGGAGGTTTCACGCGGGTCCCAGTTCCAGTAACTGCCCCACATAATCTTTGCCCACAACGAGCCAGTAAGTACAGTAAGGATGCTAAAAAAAAGACCTATGTGTGCAGAACTTCGTGCATACACTATATAGTTTATTTTTGATTTTTTCAAAAACAATAGTGAAGCAATACCTGCTACTGCAAAAGCCAAACAAGATACCCATGCAAGTGGCACATGGAGGTATACTATACGGCTTGTTTCTCCTAATATAGCCGCGGGAGGCACCCAGATATAGATTAAATACAATGATAGCATCATGACAATGCCATTTAAAAGTATTACAATCATAGCTATTCTCGTTACTATTAAAATTCGCGCCAGATATATGGAAATAATAAATATGATACCATTCCAAGAACTATTGAAAATGCAAGTAGAAAAATTATAGCGCTTAATGGAGAAAAAACCTGCTGTTGAAAACACCTGGCTGTTGATTGTATTGCAACAGTAAAAAGCGGTAATACTACCGGAAAAGCCAATATGGTAAATAATCCTCCCCGTGCGCCGGCTAATGCTGCAATGGCTCCTATAACCGTTGTTGCAAAAGCAAGCGATAAACTTCCCGCAATGAGTATTGCTATAAGATAGACACCGTAATACACAGAAACTGAGATAACAAAAGTATAGATAATGATGACCATAATGGCAATAACAACCATTACACAACAATTAATCAAGAGTTTTGAAAGATAGATAACAGCAGCCGGATAATGTATTACACCAAACAGTGCAGTTGACTCCTCTATCTCCCTGAAAAAAACATGCGATAGTGTATTCATCCCGGAAAAAAAAATGATTATCCATAGTATAGCAGCATGGAGTAAAGGGCTATTGATGATACCACCTGTTGCAAATCCAATGGAAATAGTAACAATGACACTGAATGATAAAACAATTGAAACGATAATCCCACTTCTGAATTCAATCAATATATCCTTCTGGATGTTCCGCCATAATGCCTTAATCAAGCACTATACTCCTTT
>DAOLVF010000264.1:0-1900 GCA_035420565.1 Spirochaetota bacterium
AGTTTGAATTTGCTCTGTGGTGGGGTAAAGACTATTTATTTTCAAATCAAGAGTCACAATTTAATTTTAAATTTTCGTTATCCAAGAAATGGTGATATTTGATTTAACAATGAGTATTCACAGCGGCTATCTATAAAAAAATAATACATTGTCGGGCGATAGTTACTTGCAATCTAATGCACAGCAATAATACGTGCAGTGTTAAAATATCGTATCTCATTTCGCAGATAGCAATATGCCTGTATATAATTATTTTTCCCTATTATAAAATATCGCTGTGGCAGTATACTGCGCTCAAGCATATTGCCTGAAGCATCCTTATAGATAATTGTAATACGATAACCCAAAGGTATACGGCTATCAATGGGATTACGAGTGCTGCGCATGGCAAGCGAATCAGCACTTATGATGCCACCATGATATCGCTCTAAATCACGGATACACCAATTTGCAGCGTTAAGCTTTTCAATTATTCTTTTAAATATTTCCATAGATCCTTCAGCATCACTTAAAGCATGATGTGCATTAATGGTAATGCCAAAATATGAGCAAAGTTTTCCTAAATTGTAGCTTTGCATTTGCTTAAAAGTTTTACGGGCTAAATGGACAGTATCAAAAGCTTTTATATCCGGTGTTGTTTTATTATACTGATGAAAAGCAGAATCAATAAATGAAAGATCAAAACGAGGATTATGGATAACACAATATGCTTTAGCAGTAAACTGTTCAATTGTGGCAAACAATTCAGCTATTGTTGGAGCCTCCTCCACCATTGGAGCAGTAATGCCATGAAGCAAGGTAACGTGTGGTGGGATAGGCTTGAGAGGATTCACCAGCGTATAAAAAGAATCAATAATCCTATCAACAGTAAAATGAATAAGTCCAATAGACACAATCCTGTCAATAATAGGATTAAGACCGGTTGTTTCACAGTCCAATGCGCAAAATAATGTATTATTGACAGGTGCCGTAAATTCCATAGAGCTTAAAATTCTCCAATAAATCGTATTTCGGGTTCTAAATGAATAGCATACAGTTTAAATATGGTTTCCTGGATAAATTCAACCAGATGCTTTATATCAAGTGCAGTAGCTTTACCAGTATTAATAATAAAATTAGTATGCAACTGTGATACTTTAGCTCCACCAATGCCGTAACCACGCAATCCAGCATCGTTGATAAGCTTCCATGATGAGTGCCCATCAGGATTCTTAAAAACAGATCCGGCAGAGGGGTAATCTAAGGGATGTTTATTTTTTCGTTCTATAAGGATTTCTTTTACTGTTTTTTTAACATCCTGCACATTTTTGGCATATTTCAGCTTACATTCAGCACTTATAACAATTGCTTCGTCAGGGAGCATGGATTTTCTGTATGAAAACAATGTTTCATTACCAATAGTTTGAAGTGTTCCATCAATATCATACAAAGTAATACGTGAAACTATATCAGAAAAAGTACCCATAGCAGTGCCAGCATTCATAACAATGCCACCACCAATGCAACCTGGAATACCCGCCATAAATTCCATCCCTTCCAGACCATGTTCCAATGCTTGATTAACAAAAAACTTTTTGGTTGACCTGGCATCAACTGTTACAATAGCATCCTGAATAATAATAGCTCCAGGGGTATCATCGTTGCTGCCAATTCTTAAAACCAGTCCTCGTATTCCTTTATCGCCAACTACTATATTTGAGCCACCACCTATAACGGTAACAGGCATTTCTCCCTGCTTTGCGATAGTTACTATGGAAGGGATTGCATCATTATGATATGGTTCAATCAAAATATCAGCTGGACCACCCACCTTAAATGTGGTAAACTTGCTCATTGGTATATGAGTATATACTCTACCATGTTGCGACAACTCTTGTACTATATCATTTGAACACATTTG
>DAOLVF010000265.1:0-1874 GCA_035420565.1 Spirochaetota bacterium
GGCTCCCGACCCGCAGTGCTATCTTACTGATGAAGAGATAGGATTAACGCATGATACCATTATTGCATTAAAGGACGCTGGAGAGTACTATACAATGCCGGAGGAATTAGCACAATAGCAAGCATATGGTGTATCCAATAATGTACAGGATAAAAGGCAAACACGTTGTGGTTATAGGTGCCGGTGAGGTTGCCTACCGCAAGGTGAAAGACCTTATTGCTGCGGGGGCGATAGTTACTGTGATAGCTCCCCATATAGGCAAAGATTTATCTGCACTTGCCAATGATCACAGTGTTACCATCATACAGCGCTTATACCAGAAAGGTGACTGTAAAGGTGCTGCACTTGTTTTTTCTGCCACCAACAACACAGAAGTAAACCAGCAGGTTTTTTATGAAGCATCTGAATTAAATATACCCATCAATGCCGTCGATGATCCCGATAACTCATCATTTTACGTGCCATCGTTTTTTACTCGTGGTAAACTGCTTGTAGCCGTGTCCACCGGTGGCGCATCTCCTGCAATGGCTGCGAAGGTACGCAGGCTCTTAGAACAAGCTATCCCGCAGGATATTGAACAAGCCCTTGATGCATTAACTGCCATACGCAAACTATTGAAAGAAAACTTTCCCCATCTTACCAGCAATGAACGAAGTACTGTGTTGAAAACAATAGCTAACGATGAACATCTGATTGCACGGACAATTGCATCGCATAACAACAACACATTGCATGAATTGCTCAATGAATTATTGATGAATAAAAAATAATCCTTGATTTTACTATACGTTACTGTTCTATGTAATTGTATATAAACATTGTGTACAGGAGGTTATTTGTTCATGGATATCAAACATGAAATAAAGGGTAACGTTCTTATTGTTTCTATAGAAGGAGAATTGACATCACCTCAAGCGCTTGATGTTGATAAAAAAATAATTAATGAAATCGAAAAAGAAAAAAAAGAACGGATTATCATTGATTTGTCAAAACTGGATTTTATTGATTCTACCGGATTGGGTGTTCTTGTATCAATTAGATTATATTGTAAAAAGAATAAAATTTTATTTGCAACAGTTGGCGTTAAAGAAAAGGTAAAGCGTACATTTACCGTAACCGAAATGACATCGTTCCTCAATATTCATGATTCGATGGACAAACTGCTGTAGCATACACAAGCATTAAACGCTTTTATTTTTTACTGCCATTGTAAAAACAAAAAGTATCGAGTAACCATCAATTGAGCTTTATCATTCCTGGTGACTGCAGCCATGGACTATAGGTTCGCCATTGCTCAATCCATGATGCTGGCATGACAAGGGCTAATGCAGCGATGTCAGCAATATACTGAAAGAGTGCGCTTTTTTCTATAATGACATTGTGGGATAGTACCTTAAATGATTGATAAAACTCTTCACGAATCATGGGCAGTAAAATATCACTATCGTTCATTACACTGCCGCCAAGGCTGATATATTCTGTATCAACCATTGCATTAAGCGATGCCAATCCGCGGGCAAAATTACGAGCAGCTCGTTTAATTATTGCTATTGCTTTTTCATTGCCTTTACGGTAATCGTCAAAGACAATCTTAGCTGAACTGCCATGATAATCCCGGGCAATAGCACTGCCCGAAGCTAACGCCTCTAAATCCCCATAATTTCCACATCCGCATTGCGGACCATCTTCAGCAATAAAGATATGCCCAAAATGCGGCGCATTCCCATTTTTACCGCGTATAAGCTTTCCATCAGCATATATACCGGCACCTATACCCGTGCTCCATGTTACATAAACAAGATTATCAATAAATTTACCTGCACCAAAAAGCTTTTCGGCAACCACTGATGCTACACAGTCATTTTCCACAATAA
>DAOLVF010000266.1:0-1858 GCA_035420565.1 Spirochaetota bacterium
GTGATGTATACTATAGCTATATCGTCGATAAGGCAATGGTATGTAATCATGGATGAGTGTATGCTTTCTATAAAGGTTATCCCAAAATCATCAAAGAATAGCATCGAATGCGTCGATGGTGTGTATCGGGTTCATGTCAATGCTCCTCCTGTGGATGAGAAGGCAAATAAATCATTAATTGCATTTTTAGCAAAAGTACTTGATGTGCCAAAATCTTCAGTAACTATCGCACATGGTCAAAAAGCCCGTAATAAAAATGTTAAAATTACAGGACTTGATGCTGAAGCGGTAAAATTGAGGATTGAAAATTTTGCACGGCGGAAAGCCCAGCGGAAATACGATGAATAGTAAAAACACAAACTATGGTGTATATTGCATTGCAATTATTCTGTGCCTTCAATATTTTGCCTGCTCATCGGGCAGTACGGTAACAGTGAAAGAAGGGTGCATTGATAACAATGTGCTGCGCCTTGTTGTATATATACCGCATACCCAATTGCCCCATGAAAAGATCACCAGCGATGAGCTGCTAACTATAGCTTTGCAAAGGTCTGAGCAGCGATACCAGCAAATCATTGTTAACGCGTTGCAGTTAAGCGGTGGAAAACGTGGTGAATTGTCCCCTTCATATAGCAACCGTACTATTGCATTAAAACAAAAGAGAGCAGATGGATACCTTGTTGTGGTTGATTATGTTCTGCACGATGAAATTGCACAACTTTTGAAATGTAAATAAACGTTATTTCAGTATGGCATTAAAACCTTTAAAGACAGAGGACAGTACCTACACATTTTTTGATGATGAGTACAGAGAAGCCATGCATTCCCTTTCGGGTGCTTACAGGGAAGCGCTGTATATGCATGTGCTCCCTTCACGGGTGCTGGAAAAAGAAGGTACCGTGTGTGTGCTGGATGTTGGTTTAGGATTGGGATACAATGTGCTGGCGCTGTTGTATGAAGCAAGGAAAAGAAATGCCAATGCTTTTTATCATATTGTTTCATTTGAAAAAAATCCCGCTATGCCATGCACCATGGAAACAATAATGTTTCATGATGACAGAGATGAACTGTATAAGCTCATCAGAAAGGCAGCTATAGAAAAAGAGGTAACCACTGCATGGTATAACCATGTTGTTTTATACGGCGATGCTCGTAAGCTCATTGCATCCATGCCAGAAGATTATTTTGATGCTGTGTTCCATGATCCCTTTTCACCGGCAAAAAATCCTGAATTGTGGACAGTAGATTTTTTTAAAAAGATATATCACGTATGCAGGGATGATGGTATTGTTACCACCTATTCAGCGGCATTCCATATACGCGCTGCAATGCATCAGGCTGGTTTTACAGTAGGCATTGGTCCACAGGTGGGACGCAAAAAAGAAGGAACTATCGCCACAAGGAAAAATGCAGATGTTGTTCCATTGGGCGATGATTATTTTACTGTCTTAAAAACTATGGCTAAAGCTATTCCTTTTACTGATGAATTGCTGTGTGATGATCCGGAGTTGATACGGCAGCGACGTCATGAAGCAATGAATGATTTTAAAAAAGGTCATCAAGCTCTTGAATAACCGATGATGATTCTTTTTTGGTAGAGGTATTCCCTGTCTCAGAGGCTGGCAATGATTTTTCATTTTGTTGTACTATGGCTAACGGTGTTTCACCTTCTTTAAATTCAACATCGCCTGCCAGATCGCCTTCCTGAAGCCTGAATGAAAGGGCACATGCATAAAAGTATGCCAGGTGAATGGCTTCATACACCTTTTTATCCTGTAGTAGATGAGCCGATTCAACATTGAGATCAAACTCAAGAAAATCCTGTGGATTATCAACAATTTTATGTTCCTCATCCATA
>DAOLVF010000267.1:0-1829 GCA_035420565.1 Spirochaetota bacterium
CATAATTATCCTGAGCTTGTTATCAACAGCCCGGCTGCTATTGCAAAATCTGAGACGGTGGTCTTTATCAATGCAAGGATTATATTTCCGGAACTATCGCACATAAACAATAATACTGTTTATTATCATAGCGGTATACCTGTTCTGGCTAAGCTTACTAATATAGCTATCCCACAGTTTGCTACAACCGAAGATGTACAAATGTTTTTACAGGATTTTCCTCATCAACATGAATACAGTGGATTATGTATCTCTACAATATGGGAATTGGTTTCCAAAAATAAAGAAATAATAAAACATGATTTTGCTTATGTTAAAGGTAATCAAACAACAAAATATGATGTAACAACTATTGGCGATAGTTCTCAATTAATTATAGAAGATGGTGTAACGATTGAACCGTATGTAGTTGTTGACTGTACTGAAGGTCCTGTGTATATTAAGAAAGGGTGCAGTATTAAAGCGTTGAGCCGCATTGAAGGTCCCTGTGCAATTGATGAGCATACAACGCTATTGCAGGCGAAGGTGCGACCAGGATGCAGCATTGGGCCATGGTGCCGTATTGGTGGTGAGGTTGAAGAAAGCATTTTTAGTGGATATGACAATAAATATCATGAAGGTTTTATTGGACATTCGTACATAGGTGAATGGGTAAATTTAGGTGCACTGACAACCAATAGCGATTTAAAAAACAACTATACCACGGTGATGATAAACAGGGGGGATGAAAAAATAGATACGGGTTTACTCAAAGTGGGATGTTTTATTGGTGATTTTACCATGACAGGAATAGGTACTTTAATCAATACCGGCAGCACAATGGGCCCGTGCTGTATGATTGTACAGAGCAGTGGGCTTACACCAAAGTTTATTCCACCATTTTGCTGGTATATTGATGGCAAATTGGTTGATCTGCCTTCTATGAATAGGCTATTAGAAACATGCAAAACAATGATGTCACGGAGAAATCATGATTTTGTTATCCATCACCAGATGCTATTGGAAAAAGTATATGAGCAAACAAAGCTTTTTAGGAAAGGGATTAGCAGATGGAGCGCGCCGAAGTAAGATTTGATTTAATTGTACTGATATCATTTTTTATGCATATAATAATAATGATATCGTTTTTAATATTGCAGATACGTTCGGGAGTGCTTTCAAAAAGTGCTGCA
The DNA here is from genome assembly GCA_035420565.1 of Spirochaetota bacterium. Classification (GTDB taxonomy): domain Bacteria; phylum Spirochaetota; class UBA4802; order UBA4802; family UB4802; genus UBA4802. The sequence goes on from DAOLVF010000267.1 coordinate 1,173, forward strand.
GAATCGTTGTTTAAAGGCAGGGATATTATTGTCAATATAAATCAGGATGATATCAAGGATGTAAATAAAAATACATTGTTGTCAGATAAAACATCAAAAGCCAAAGGGCACGTTACAAAAGATAAGGGTGACAGATGGTTAAATAATTCGTTAGATTTTAAGATGCAAAAAGGTGTGCGAAGGTTAGGGAAGGGTGGCATTGCCAGTGATGCTCAGACTAAAGATAAAGTAATGGTATCAACTGAAAATACAGAGTACTCCATAACTTTTTTTAAAGAAACTATGGGCGGAATACCCGAGTTTGAAGGTGACAGCGATTTTACAAGAATACCGGATAAATACAGTATTACACCAAAAAATGCATTGTTCTTTAGTAGTGATGGGTTTTTTTCATTTAATACACTAAAATTTAAACCTTTTGAATACTTTAAAAATATGAAAGATAAAGTAGCGGCTAACTGGCATCCGCCCCTTTTAGCCAATGCTGTTATTTATGGATATGACCCCATGACAGGGAGTTTTGCCCCTGGCAGAATGCGTATAATGGCAGTACCAACACAGGATGTAAAGCTATACTTTACTATGGATAGGAGTGGTAATGTGCTGGATATTGTACTGGTTGATTCATTAGGAAATAAAGCTATTGATGAATCATGT
>DAOLVF010000268.1:0-1759 GCA_035420565.1 Spirochaetota bacterium
GGACTGGATAGCCTGCTTGCTGCAGCGATAGTTGCTCGTCAGGGAGTTGGAGTTATTGGACTGCACTGTATCTTGCCGTCAGTTGACCCCCAAAAACCTCCTGAAAGCCTTGCGGCTGCACAACTGGCAAAGCAGATTGATCTTCCACTGGAATACTACCGCTGCGACGAACAGTATATGCAGGTTATTGCACATCCAGAGCATGGTTATGGTAAACGTGCCAATCCCTGCATTGACTGTAAAATTTTCTTTTTACAAAAAGCAAAGGAGTATATGCAAAGGCATAATGCTTCATTTGTCATTACCGGTGATGTGGTTGGTCAAAGGCCCATGTCACAGTACAAAGCAATGTTGCGACATATAGAAAAAGAAAGCGGGCTTGAAGGGATACTGCTGCGCCCGTTATCGGCAAAGCTGCTACCACCAACCATACCTGAACAAAAGGGTATTGTCAACAGGGATGCACTCTATGCAATATCAGGTCGTTCACGTCAGCAGCAGATGCAATTAGCGCAGGATTTAGGAATACGGGATTTTCAATCGCCTGCTGGTGGTTGCTTTTTAACCATGCCCCAGATTGCATCACGGGTAAAAGACCTGTTTGCCCATCCTCCTTACAGCACCCTTGATCTTTTCCTTGTCACCATTGGGAGGCACTATCGGTTACATGATAAAGCAAGTATCATAGTAGCCCGCAATGAAGAAGAATGCATAATACTTGACAGGTATAAACAGCATGCTGATTTTTATGTTGAACCAGATTTTAAAGGTCCTGTCATGTATGGCAGGGGAACCATTACGCAAAACGACTATCTACTGCTTACACAGATTATGGCTCGCTATGGCCGCCCAACAATGACAGAAAATAGCATTGCACTATTAATACAGGGACAGCGTATAAGTAATCTTATGGTTGATAAACCCATAGGTGATGCTCTGTTAAATCAAATGCGGATATAATTATGGCACCGGAGTAATACAATGAAAAAAACTGTATCATTTTTAGTTTCAGGACGTGGTTCAAACTTTCAAGCTGTTGCAAAAGCCATTATAAAGGGCACCATACCTGCAAAAACGGGGGTTGTTATTTCTGATACCGAAGGGGTCAGAGCCCTTGACATTGCACAGGAGCTATCTATCCCGGCTTTTTTTATTAACCCCGGGCAGTACAAAAGCCGCCAGGAACATGAAAAAGCTATGGTACAATTGTTGCATGAATACAGTACCGATGTCGTCGTTACAGCAGGATACATGCGCCTTTTAACACCGTATTTTGTACATGAATTTAAAAATAGCATTATCAATATACATCCTGCTCTTCTGCCAGCATTTCCCGGTACACATGCACAAAGGCAGGCGCTGGAATATGGTGTAAAGATTTCTGGATGCACAACGCACTTTATTGATGAGGGTACCGATTCAGGTCCAATTATTTTGCAAAAAGCTGTCCCTGTTTATGACGATGATACTGAGGATACCTTATCGGCGCGCATCCTCAAGGAAGAGCATCAACTATTGATTGAATCAGTACGGCTTTTCTGCAAGGATAAGATTGTCATTAAAGGTAGAAAAGTTTATATTGTGCGATAGTTACTGCTGAATACGCTTTCCGGGTTAAAAAAATACTTGCAAAATTTACACTAATCAGTATTTTTTTATTACGATATCATTTTATTTATTCTGGGATGATGCATAGTTGCTATGTAGCCGCACAAATAGTGTTACTATGTAACACCACTGTCATGGTGAATGATGGCGT
>DAOLVF010000269.1:0-1740 GCA_035420565.1 Spirochaetota bacterium
TTATATGCTAATCAGCAGAGCAATGCTATTATTGAGTACAGGAATATTTTGAAAAATTCAATGGATAACGCCATTATTAAAGCTGTACATATAGAATTAGGGAAGATATTTTATAAAAAAGGCATATATACAGAATCACTGGAACATCTCAATGCTGCATTGCAGATAGATAATCAAGATATACAGTGTAAACTGTGGTTAGGTAAAGTTTATTCTGCAGTAGGAAATATTGCTCAGGCAAAAGCAGTGTGGAGCGAAGTATTGCTCCTTGATTCTGAGAATGTTGAAGCAAAACGGTTATTGGGAATTATGTAAAAATTCATTTTTTATCTGCTATTAAAAAAATTCATGATAATAGCTTGACAAAAAAAATAGTAAAGTATCATTCAAATGCAAATAGTTTTACTGTTAATCAATATTTTGACTAAAAAGGTAAACATATTATGATCTTTGATTCTGTTTATAGCTTATTTTCTAATGATATGGGGATTGATTTAGGTACTGCTAATACATTGGTTCATGTAAAAGGGCAGGGTATTGTATTAAGTGAACCATCGGTTGTGGCTGTTCAAACAAGTACCGGTAAAGTGCTGGCAGTTGGCCATGAGGCAAAAAGAATGCTGGGAAGAACTCCTGGCGATATTGTAGCAATACGTCCTATGAAGGATGGCGTCATAGCTGATTTTGAAACTGTTGAGAAAATGATACGATATTTTATCCAGAAAGTTCACAAACGATCAACATTGGTTAGACCACGAGTGGTAATTGGTGTTCCCTCTGGTATCACCGAAGTGGAAAAGCGTGCGGTACGAGAGTCGGCGGAGCAGGCAGGTGCAAGGGAAATATATCTCATAGAAGAAGCATTGGCGGCTGCCATTGGCGCAAATATACCAATACATGAGCCCGCAGGACATATGATCGTTGATATTGGAGGTGGGACAACTGAAATAGCAGTTATTTCATTGGGTGGTATGGTTATTGCTGATTCCGTAAGGATTGCAGGTGATGAATTTGATGAAGCCATCATAAAATATATGAGGACACAGTATAACCTTGTAATTGGTGAACGCATGGCTGAGGATGTTAAGTTCAGGGTTGGTAATGCATTCCCGGAAAAGAAGATTGAAACAATGGAATTGAAAGGGCGTGACGCAATATCAGGTTTGCCCAGAACACTGGAAATTGATTCTACTGAGATTAGAAAAGCGCTCAAAGAGCCAGTTGACCAGATTCTGGATGCTATCAAACATACATTGGAACGAACCCCTCCTGAATTAGCTGCTGACATAGTTGAACGTGGTATAGTATTATCCGGTGGCGGCTCACTGCTAAAAGGTCTGGATAAATACATTAGTAAAGAAACGGGAGTTCCTGTTATAAGGGCTGAAAATCCACTTACCTGTGTTGTGATGGGCGCTGGGAAATTCCTTGAAGAGATTAAAAATCTCTATAGATCAAATTTGAAATAAATTATAATAGTGTAATTTATTATCGTAATTATCATTAAAAATGCTCTTGCAGATTATGCAGGAGTATTTATTTAATAAAATAAATTAGGTACCATGTGGAATTCTTTACACGACATAAAGCGTTGATACTTTTTATAGTATTTACATTATTTTGCTTTATTTCCCTCTCTATTCAATCGTCACGAGTAACCAATGTGGTTGAAGGGGCGGGAAATATGGCAATTTTTCCATTTCAGAAATTATATCATGCAATTCAGACCAATATTTCACT
>DAOLVF010000270.1:0-1737 GCA_035420565.1 Spirochaetota bacterium
GTTTTATCTTCCAGATGCACAACCTGATGCCCGAATTTACCGCACTGGAAAATACCATGATGCCTCTTTTAATACGAAGAGTATCAAAAAAGGAAGCAAAACACAAAGCACTTGAGTTGTTAGAGCACTTCAAAATAGTTGATAGAGCAGGGCATAAACCTGCTGAGTTGTCGGGTGGTGAATGTCAGCGTGTTGCTGTTGCACGAGCACTCATAACGCAACCTGATATTATACTGGCTGATGAGCCAACAGGTAATCTGGACAGTAAAAACTCGGATATTTTAATTGAACTTTTATTTAAAAATTGTAAGGATAAAGGCTCAACAGCAGTGGTTGTTACTCACGATCAGAGCATAGCAGCAAAAACACAAAGAATCATTACATTAATAGATGGGATGATACAGAGTGAAACAATGAATTTATAATTAATAATAAAATGAAAAAGGAATTATGGTGTTATGAAAATTGAATTTGTTGGTGGAGCACGCACGGTAACTGGTTCATCATTTATTGTTAAGAATAATAATTTTACCGTTATGATTGATTGCGGTATGTTTCAGGGAACACGTGAGCTAAGGGAACGAAATTATCTTAATCTCATCTATGCACCTTCACAGATAGACAGTTTACTTTTAACCCATGCACATATTGACCACAGTGGACTTATTCCAAAATTAGTAAAAGAAGGTTTTACTCAGCCAATATATGCCACAAAGGCAACCTGTGAACTTTGTAGTATTATGTTGCCCGATAGTGCCCATATTCAGGAGCAGGATGCTGAAATCATTAATAAAAAGCGAAAAAAATTGGGACGCGAATATATTGAACCACTATACACCTCTGAAGATGCAGAGCGTTGTATGCAATACTTTAATCCTGTGAGATATCATCAAACGGTATCAATTCATCCTGATATTACAGTAAGTTTTAAGGATGCTGGTCATATATTGGGTTCATCGTTTATAGAGATGAATATCAAAGATAATGGCAAACAAAATGCTATAGTATTTTCTGGTGATATTGGCCAAAAAAATCAGGCAATAATTCGTGATCCTGAACTTCCCGACTATGCTGATATATTGCTTATAGAATCAACCTATGGTGACAGACTTCATAAAAGCAAAGAAGATACCTATAATGAATTAAAAAAAGTTATACTTGAATCATATAATAAACATGGTAATATAATTATTCCAGCATTTGCTATTGAACGTACCCAGGAATTATTATACACCATAGCACAGCTTGTGAAAAAGGGGGAAATCCCCCCAATACCTGTTTATTTAGATTCACCTTTAGCAACATCAGCTACTCATATTTTTTTGAATAACCAGGATTGTTTTGATGATGCTATAAATAACTTATTGCGTTCGGGCGATAGTCCTCTGGATTTTCCTAATCTTCATTTTGTTAAAACAGTGGAAGAGTCAAAATGGTTAAACAAGAATGCAAAAGGTGCCATAATCATATCTGCAAGTGGGATGTGTACTGCAGGGAGAGTAAAGCATCATCTGTTGAATAATTTATATAAACCCGAGTCAGCGGTTGTATTTGTTGGATATCAAGCAGAAGGTACTCTGGGAAGACGAATTGTTGACGGTGCACACATGGTCAAAATATATGGCGAAAATGTTGCTGTTAGAGCCAAAATTTATACTATTGGTGGATTTTCTGCTCATGCTGATAAAGAAGGACTGCTTGATTGGATGAGTACTATCAAAAATCCTAAATTAAAAG
>DAOLVF010000271.1:0-1710 GCA_035420565.1 Spirochaetota bacterium
GTGGCAATGATTTCTGATGAAATGAAACAACTTTTTGAATCGATGCAGCAACAGCTTAAAGATAATGAAGCGGTACGCAGTGATGCACAGACATTGAAGAACTTTTCAGATAGTATTTTATCGGCAATTGAGGAACAAAAGACTGCAGCCATGGAGATTGCCAAATCGGTGGCAACCGTCAATGAAACAGCGCAGGGTAATGCTGCTGGTTCAATAACCTTAGCTGAAAATGCACACGAGTTATTGCAGCTTGCTAAAGGCTTACAGGATGAGATTGCTCATGTATAAGCATATTAATGCCCGGTTTTGCTATAAATATATTCACACATGATTTTGTTGGTTATGTGTTTAGGAAGATTTAACATTGAGGCAATGGCTGTTTTTTTGGTGTATATTCTGATGAGAATTATCGCTATGAAACCTATCATGAGCGGTATATAATAATACAATGAAAGGTGAATGGGGTATCTATAAACATCCTGTTTTGCTTTACCATTTACATAAGATAAAAAAACATATCTATACCAGAGTTGCGGATGTTACAGTCTCTATTACTACCGACAGCGAACCAATCCCGTATGATGAACGCTTAAACAGGAACTATCGCCCATTAAGAAAAGGTGATGTCTGGGGGAAAGCGTATGATTGCGCGTGGCTGCATGTGAAAGGGGTTATACCTGCAGGGCTTGCGTCCAGCCATATTGTTGTGATTGTTACTATTGATGGTGAGGGGGTGTGTTACAATAATGGAATGGAAGTCTGTGCCATTAATAGCAGATGCACGTTTATGGATTATCTGCAGCCTACATGGGACAGGCGGGTTATTGCAATTGATGATGCCACCAGCTGTGGATTGCTGGATGTTTGGATTGATATAAGCTTTAACGGGAAGATGGTCCAGCCCTTTGGCAAGGCAAAATTTCATGATGCGTATATTGCCCTCTGCCGTGATGATATAAAAGATATGTACTATGAATATCTGACCTATTGTTATGCTTGTTTAGCCTGCGATGACACCGCCATGCGGCATCGGTTGCTATCAAACGGTGATGCGGCCTATAAAGCGCTTCAAGGTTATCTGCCACCGGATGTTGCAAAGGCGAAAGCTATTCTTAATAGAGCATATACCATTGTTGGTGGAACTTCAGATTATGGTGTCACTGCGGTTGGGCAGGGGCATCTTGATTTAGCATGGCTATGGCCGGTACGGGAATCAAAGCGCAAAGCGGTGCGTACATTTGTTAACGCTTTGCGTACTATTGATCAATATCCGGAATTTGTTTTTGGTGCAAGTCAACCACAACAGTTTGAATGGATAAAACTAAATGATCCCGGCCTTTACATGAAAATAAAGCAGGCGGTGGCAACAGGAAATATTGAATTACAGGGAGGCATGTGGGTTGAATGTGATACCAACCTCCCCTGCGGTGAATCGTTAATACGCCAGATTTACTATGGCAAAAAATTTTTTTATGATGAATTTGGAATGGATATAGTTACCTGCTGGTTGCCGGATGCATTTGGATTTAATGCAAATCTGCCGCAGATTTTAAAAAAATGCGGGATACACTATTTTGCCACTATTAAGCTGGCATGGAATGAATATAACAAATTTCCCCATACAACGTTTAACTGGGTTGGTATTGATGGAAGCAGTGTGCTGGCGCACATGCCCCCGGAAGGCGATTACACCAGTGGTGCTACACCGCT
>DAOLVF010000272.1:0-1702 GCA_035420565.1 Spirochaetota bacterium
GGAGCAACGGGAAACTCCATATTTGTAACAACATAATCTGAATTTTCAAATTCTGGTTTTATATGTTCAAATAGTATATCAAAACCACCATTATTGATAGTTCGTTTTGTTTTTATATCAATAATATTATTTCTGAAAGCAAACGACTTTACAGGACCATGCATAATAACATCTCCTGTAAATGATACTGTTAACCCGGTGTTATTGTTTTTAGATTCTACCGTATTAAAACAGGAAATAACAAATATAAATATTATTGGGATTGCAATGCTTATTAATCTCATACTATATGATAGTCCCTATGGTTTATTGGCTCATTATAAAGTACATATCCATTATGCAATATCTTTTAAAAGATATTTTATACAGGTTTAAATTTGTCTATTCATTTATCGTAATCTAATAAAAATAGATACTGAACTTCCATTTGAACTTTCATTACTTCTGATAAGATATATTATGTCACATTAGAAATTGTATTCATAAAAACATTAAACACATTCCAATTACTCTATAATAGTAACTATCACCACCAAATGTAACAAACCGACAGCATACCGTGAACCTGCTCTCCGTATAATTTAAGTGTCATAGGTATCAACAGAAATAAATTTTTTGGCATTGATTGTAATGCTGCTGTTAATACGTTATTTACGAAAATATTCATAAGCAGTAACTATCGCATAAAAAATGAACATGATATACCATGAAACATGGAACCAGATAGTATAGTAGTTTAACCTTAATTAATATAAAGCTGCAGTATAATAGATTACATTGTCAAATGAATATTTGATGACCTCACCTTCAATGCACATTGCCTCTAAATGAGTGTATGTTTCTGAAAGTGAAAGATACATATCGAGCACTAAATTTATTCCCTTAAGACTTTTGAAAACCTTTCGTGCAAGCGAATAGACTGTGTAATCATTATTCAATAGTATGGAAAATATTCGTTGCTTCCGTAATTGGTATATCTTGTGATAGGTGTTGATTAACCTGTCAAGTTTTCCATCAAAGGGTTCACCGTGTGCAGGAAATGTTACACGGGGATGTAGCTTTGTAATTTTTTTCAATGCAGTATGAAAAATAGCATGACTCTGTGAAACGGGGAATGATGTATTTGGTTCAAAGCCCGCTAAAATAATAGGTTTTACTCCAGGAACAATATGATCTCCAGAAAATAGCAAACTCTCCTTTTCAATAAATAAACACATCTGCCCTTTTGAATGTCCTGGTGTTAAAATCAATTTTGCATTATAATCTCCTACTCGTAATGTATAAACTTCATCAATTATTTTATGGGTGATGGTAACGTTATGACCCATAGATTTAAATGCAACATCAAGGATTGCTAATGGCACAATCAACGCTTTTGGTACACCCATAGATTGCATAAATCGCAACATTACCAATGGATTGGCATAAACTCCTTTTTCTATCCGCATTGCGTCAGCATTATGGGCTATCACCTGAATATTATTATTGCTTCTTTTCACTATTGCATTTGCTGCACCATAATGATCCACATGACCATGTGATGGTATAATCTGATGAATATCCTTAAACTGCAATCCAATCTCATGCAAAGCTTTTTGCAATAATCTCCATGTCCATGATATTCCGGTATCAAAAAGGGTGTTTACTTCGCCTTTAAAACAATAAACATTAATGTAAGGTGGATTACCTGGAAGTGGCAGGG
>DAOLVF010000273.1:0-1699 GCA_035420565.1 Spirochaetota bacterium
CGCAATACTGTTGCCTTGCATGAAAAAGCTGCTAAAAGAGATGGAAAAATATGTGTTGTAGTTCCATAAAAACAATCAACAATTACATTATACTGTCGTTTTGCTATACTATCTTTGTTTACAAATTGTGTAGCAAACATTATATATGATTCAACATTATGAGTGGGATAATATAACCTGCCTACTTCAAAAGCACTCTGGCGTGGATAATCACCACGGAAAAATATATTTTCTATTTTTCGTCGTTCAACATTGCTTAACTCAAACCCCTTTCTATTAAATATTTTTATAAGGTTAAATTGCAAATCGGTATGGGGTGATATTTGAACGTATATACCAAGATCAGCATTTTCATAAACCACCGAATATTTATTTATTGGTAAACTTGCTATCTCAAGGTCATATACTTCTACCCCCATGGATAGTAATCCTGCAGTCAACGCTCTTTTTATTAATCGTGATGCCCGTGTTGTATCCCTGCTGACAATGACCTTCTTGTTTTTCCCCAAAAAAGCTCCAATAGCGGACCCTAATTTTGCAGCAAATTCAGGTGTAATTTTTACATTGAATGAGCCATATATTCCTTCATTGGTGAATAATATCTTTTTTTCCGTTTTTCCCCAGATCAGGTCATAACTCAATTGGGTACCTTCACCAATAACCTTTTCAGGCCATATTCTGATACCGGTGGCTATTTTAGCACCATTTCCTATCTGACAATCATCACTTATAACAGCACCTTCATAAATTGAGACATTATCTTCAATAACATTGCGTTTGCCAACCACAGCTCCCCGTATCTCAGTTTTGGTACCCACTATTGTATTATGTAATATCACACTCCTTCGTACGGAAGCGTTTTCATGAATGACAGTATTGTCGCCAATAACACTGTACTCTGATACCTCGGCACCTTTTTTAATGTTAACAAAATTTCCTAACACAATAGGTCCCTTTAGTATTGCATCTGCATGAATTTCAACATCATCACCAGCCCAGATGTTTTCACCTATTTTTTTACCTGGAAAATTAATCTTTACAATTCCATTGAGTATATCCTGATGTACTTTGCGATACGCGTCCAGATTACCTATATCACACCAATACCCATCAGTTACATAGCCATATAGAGGAATTCCCTTCTTTTGTAGTAGAGGAAATAAATCATACGAAAAATCAAATTTATCATTATCTGGTACAAATTTATCAATAATCTCTGGTTCAATAATATATAATCCTGTGTTCACTGTGTCGCTGAATACCTCGCCCCACGATGGTTTTTCTAAAAACCTGTCAATAGTGCCATCTTCATGGGTAACAACAATGCCATATTCAACAGGGTCATGCACATGTGCCAGAGCTATCGTAAACAATGATCTTTTCTTCTTATGGAATTCTATAATATCATGTAAATTAAAATCATAGAGTCCATCACCACTCAGCACAATAAATGTATCATCATAATCCTTCAATGCTAATTTCACCCCTCCTGCTGTCCCCAATGGTAATTCTTCAATAGAATAATCTATTGACACATCCCAGAAGGTGCCATCACCAAAATAGTTAACAACATTCTCAGGAAGGTAAAAAAGACTCATGGTAATATCTGAAATACCATGTTGCTGCAATAAATATATTGCATACTCAATAACCGGGCGGTTCATAACAGGTATCATTGGTTTCGGCCTGTTACAGGTTA
>DAOLVF010000274.1:0-1696 GCA_035420565.1 Spirochaetota bacterium
AAATTTCTTTTACTTCACGTGCTATTTCTTCGCTGGTATCAACTAAATCTAATTGAGGATATACCGTGCGGATTGTTTCTTTCAAAATTGGGAAGTGAGTACAGCCTAAAATTACCGTTTTTGTTTTTTCATCGATCATATGCTGAAGATATTTTTTAATGGTTAATTTTGTTACCTCGTCGTCTACCCAGCCTTCTTCAATAAGAGATACCAGCAGAGTTGCCTGCTGCTGGATTACCTTCACTTCCGGTTTTATTGCATGAATTGCCTTCTGGTATGATCCACTTTTTACCGTTGCGCGTGTGCCAATAACACCTATTATGTTATTGTACACTCTTCTGCAGGCTGCTCGTGCACCGGCATTGATAACTCCAATGATAGGGATGGTGTTTTCCTGTTCCAGTATGGGCAATGCTGCTGCGGATGATGTATTGCATGCAATGACAATCATTTTAACATTGCGCGATAAAAGATATGCAGTTATCTGGCGTGCATAGCGTATCAGTGTTTCCGGGGAACGTGTGCCATAGGGAAAACGGGCAGTATCGCCAAAGTAGATTAAGTTTTCATATGGCAGCATTTCATGGATGGCTTTACAAACAGTAAGCCCCCCTATCCCAGAATCAAAGATACCTATAGGCTGAGAGTTCATTATAATGGTACTACCTGGTATATTAATGTTTTGTATTGTTCCGTGTTTTAAGGAGCATATATTCAATACCATCAACCAATGCCTGCCATGAGGCTTCGATAATATTGGTTGATACACCTACTGTACCCCAGTGATCCACATGCCGTTTATGATCAATAAGTACACGTACAGGCGAACCGGTGCCTTCTTTTTCATCAAGGACTCTGACTTTATAATCGGAAAGTTGCAGTTCGTTTATTTCAGGATAAAAGCTTTCCAGTGCTTTTCGCAGTGCATTATCAAGCGCCTGAACGGGTCCATTGCCGTTAGCCGCCGTATGCTCAATCTGCCCATCAACATCAACCTTGATTGTTGCTTCACAGGATACTTTTCCTGATTCATTCTTCTCGGTTATTACTCTGAAGCCCTTCAGTGTAAAGAAAGGGGTGTATTCGCCATTGCTTTTTCGTATTAATAATTCAAACGATCCCTCAGCAGCTTCAAACTGAAATCCCTGATCTTCTAAAATTTTTATGCGGCGAAGTATTGTTTCTGATAATTGAATTTTGCTTAGAGAAATCCCCAGTTCTTTAGCCTTAACCTGAATATTGCTTTTGCCTGCTAACTCAGAGATGATAACCTTTCGTCTGTTTCCTACTAATTCCGGATTGATATGCTCATAGGTTGCAGTGTTATGTTTTAATGCTGATACGTGGATGCCGCCTTTATGGGCAAAAGCATTGTCGCCAACATACGGAGCATGCTCATTATGGGCTAAATTTGCTATTTCACTGATATACCGGCTTGTTTCGGTAAGATGGTGAAGAGCGTTTTCTGCATTGCAATGGTAGCCTAACTTTAGTACAATATTTGGTATCAGTGTGGTAAGATCACAGTTGCCGCAACGTTCACCGTAGCCGTTTATTGTGCCCTGGACCGAGATTGCCCCATTTACTATTGCTGCAATTCCATTAGCTACGGCTACTCCTGCGTCATTGTGGTGGTGCACGCCAATAGGTGTTGTAAATGATGAACAGACAGTTTGTGTAATGGAGCTTATTTCAT
>DAOLVF010000275.1:0-1682 GCA_035420565.1 Spirochaetota bacterium
TGCATGATATCAGGGATTCTAAATCCACCGCCAATCTGTATGAGCTCGCCACGGGATATAACCACCTCTTTACCATGTGCAAAGTGATGAAGTATCAAAAATATGCTGGCAGCATTGTTGTTGACGATGAGCGCATCTTCGGCGCCGGTTATCGTGCATATAAGCTTTTCGGCAAAGCCGCCTCGTTTACCGCGTTTTTGCGTTGGGATGGTATATTCCAGATTGCAGTATCCATAAAGCTGTTGAGCAATGCTCTGCAGTACCTCTTTGCCCAATGGAGCCCGTCCTAAATTGGTGTGCAACAAAACGCCGGTACCATTAATGACGCGTTGCAACTTTTCAAGGGATATTGCCCTGCACCGGGCAACTATCGCCCCAATTAATGATGCATAATCAAATGGCTTGCCATCTGCAATATTTTTCCGCTCCATGTCAAGAGTATCACGAATAGCAGAAACCACAAAAGGGTGACCGATAGTTGTTATGAACGGCTGTATTGCTTCTTCTTCTAAAAGCTTTTGTACCTGAGGAATTTGTTTGTACATATCTGCCATCCTGTGCAATGAAAACCTTACAGATGAGCAAGCAGCAAGGTTTTGCCTATTTTAAAATGCGGAAGGGGCAGGAATCGAACCTGCCGCTGCCGGTAAGGGCAGCCAGCGGTTTTGAAGACCGCAGAGACCACCAGATCTCATCCGCTTCCAATACAAAAATATATGGTTACTATAACAGAATGTCAAAAACAAATTGAAAAAATATTTTATGTAACAAGTGAATTATCACATCCTTTCAAAAGGTCAATAGCAATTGTGTCCATATCTTTTAAAAATTCATCAAATGAAACATCTATTGCCCATTTAATAGTAGGTAATAATTCAAATGAAATTGTTTTCATTAAATGTGCGCATACTATTGCATCTAATCCCAGCTCTTTTTCACGCCCCTTTGTGATTATATCATCCCAATTAAATTTTTTATTTTTTGCAATAATCCAGATATCCACAAAATCTTTTATCTCTAATCGGAATAGTGCGGTAAATTTATTGATTAAAATATTATACCAATCATCAGTTTTATAATAGACTGGCGTAGGCTGGATTATGCCAAAATGTGGTGCTTTATCATTCACTAAATCAAGTTTACATTGAATGTTGCTTAACCCTTCACATGAAACATAAAACGATACATAATCCTGCGACAGTATCATTGTTGAAGTATCAATGGCGTATGTATTATTTTTTAATGTAAGTACTATTGCATCACTATGGCTTTTGAAATCTGGATTACTGTTGGTAAATAAATCGATATCATCAGAATATCGATGATTAAAATATCCTCTACTGAGTGCGGTACCACCGGTAAGATAAAACGGTAGATTTAAGTTTTTTACGCAATTCAGAATCCCATCTTGTAGTGGGTAGAGGTTCTCCTCGTAGAATTTTTTTAAGGGTTGCAAAATGATCACTCCTTTCTTCAGGCCATACTTTTTGTATCACTTCATCGGTTAATAGCTCTTTAGCTTTGTCAAAGCCAAAAACACCTACAACGCAATGCCATGGAAGATGTTCCAGACAGCGAATAAATAGCTTTTGTTCTTTTGCTTTGGGCAAAGTACCATTGTCAATGTGGTTTAGCAAGGATTCTATATCTATTTCATAATCCCAGAATATTTTTTTAATAAG
>DAOLVF010000276.1:0-1666 GCA_035420565.1 Spirochaetota bacterium
GTACAGCAGGCTAAAGAAATAACAGGCTTATCCAGAAAATACGTCATACCGCTACTCAATGCGCTGGAGCAAAAACAATTCATTAAACGCTATGGCGATGTACGGCTGAAAGCATAACTATTTAATTTGCATGATAAAATAAAATTGTACATTATTAGTTGACTTTTTTTGTACATGGTAACTATACTTGTAAAAAATAAAAGTAATTAAAGGAATTGCTATGGCACTTTTTACTCCGAACATAGACAAACTAAGGGAAAAAAATGATATTCAGGGGCTTTTAAAATTAACAAAACACCGCAAAGCAGAAGTACGCCTCAATGCGCTGCTTGCACTGGTTAAAACCCGCGATCAATCAGTTACTCAAGAATTAAAAAAACTCATAAATGACCCTGACCCTCGTGTTAGAACTATCGCCACCATAAAATTTGGTGATATTAATGACCCGGCAATAATAGAAAATCTACGCTCAATAATCATCTCAGGTTCACAGCGCGATAAAATTGAAGCGCTTCGTGTATTGAGCGAGATAGGTCCAACGGATGACCTGGAAATATCAAAAATTTTATATTTAGCCTTCAAAGATAAAAAGATGATGGTTTCCATTGAAGCTATACGCACAATGGGATATCTAAAAGATAAGTATGCCATACCTCATCTGGTTGAAGCACTGGACAGCAAACATTACCAGATAAGGGTTGAAGCAACCAGAGCATTGGGTATGATAGCAACTGAGCAGGCAATTGACCCGTTAATTGGATGTCTTGTTGACAATCATGCTGAAGTGCGCAAAGCTGCTCATGATGCTCTGAAGAAAATTGGAACCGACAAGGCGCTCAAGGCTATTACCGATGCACCATTTATGCTGCTGGTAAAACACATGACCGAAGGCGGCTCGCAACGCGAGGAAACGGTAAAGCAGATTGGTCAGTACAGGATAAAAGAAGCCGCACCTCTTCTTATTAAAGCCTGCAATGATGAATTTAAATCAGTTCGTGCGGCTGCTGCCCGTTCTATTGGCATATTACGCGAAAAAAGTGCTGTTAATGCGCTCACCAAACTATTAAACGATCCCTACTACGATGTGCGCCTTGAGGCTGTCAGAGCTTTAGAAAAGATATTTGATCCTCAGGCGCTGAAAGCCATTGAAAAAGCAATGAGCGATTCCAATAAAAATGTCCGTGATGAAGCGCGCGTAGCGTATTATTCCCTTAAATCCCGGCTGGAAAAAGTTTACGAAACGTAGATCAGGATTGCTTCATGATACTTGGCTTCAATATTGGCAATACCAATACCGTTATGGGCATTTACGATGAGGATAATCCAGAGCCAGTATACGCCACTACCTACCCTACCCGACAAACAATACAATCCGATGAACTATCGCACATTATATATAATACTTTGAAACAATGGGATAAACGCCTTGCGTCCAGCATTACCGGTGTTATCTATTCAAGCGTGGTCCCACAATCCAACACAACATACAATAAAACCATTGAAGAACTTTTTAAGGTGACAGTTCATAGCATAACACACCTTTCAAAAATGCCAATCAGGATAGAATATGACAATCCTGCACAGTTAGGCGTGGATAGGATAGTAAACGCCGTTGCTGCTTTTACCGATTATGCATGCGATTGCATCATAGTGGACATTGGTACTG
>DAOLVF010000277.1:0-1665 GCA_035420565.1 Spirochaetota bacterium
CGGTCTGCAACGGCACCGGTCATTTTACGGATAAGCTGCTGGGGCGATAGTAACTTATAATCTCGGGCTATCTCAAAAAATCGGGGGTAATTTCCATAAGCAGCAGGATTTTGAGCGCCCTGTGAGTACGGTGTTGCATCGGTCATAAAAAGTGATGCGCGGTGTTTCATGAGGTCCATGATATTTTCAAAGCTTGAATAACGATGATTTAATACACGAGCTCTTCCGTTTGATTTCTTTGTAAAGTCAATGAAGTTATCATACTGGCTCATGTTGCGCTGCTTTGCAATATCCTTCAATAACATGCCATTGTATTTAACAAGCTCAGGATGATTGGCATTTATTATCTGAATGTCGCTATAGCCAAAGCCGAGCAAGGCAACGATTAACTCTAATTGCATCCTTAGTTTCAGCATTGCCATTTTATCTTCATATACCTGCGGTGTGCTGGCAAGGAACCAGTTAGGATAAAATACATTAATAACTGAAGTTCCACAGTGATAAGCATAGGTATCAAACATAATGTCAAGGTTAGAATCAATTGCCCTGTCAATTATCTGCAAAGCATCCTGACATGTTTTCCATGTTTTTGTTCCTACAAAGATAAGGTGCGAAAGCTCTAATCGCACATCAGTTTGTTTTGCAATATCAATCATCTCATTGAGGGCAATGATATTGTGTGGGGTTCCAAAAGGCTTCAATGGGTATGTCCCTGACAGGGCAGAGTAGGCTTTCATGTGACAGGTCACAATCTTGTCTTTTTTCTTTACCAGCCTGGCTATGGTTGCGATCTCGTCGTTGCTGGCAAAAAGTCCCGGCTCATATTGCAAGCCAAATGATACGCCATAGGCGCCTTCGTCCATAGCCTGTTCTAACAAATACAACATGGTCTTTATTTCATCATTGTTTAGCGGTTTCGGATCATACCCTCGAAGCGACATTTGCGTTGTTCCATGTCCTGCTAAATTTGCCATGTTCATAGCTATACCATGTTGCTTGCAGTAGGTAAGGTATTGCTGCATGGTTATCATTGAAACTGCTGCCTGCTTTACAAAGTTGTCATTTTCCGAGGAACTATCGCCACCAAAAAAGCTTTTTCCTACCGTTTTTATCATGGGCAGGTATTTGCTTTTTGGCAAAAAGCCAGCCACACCATAACCACAATTGCCACTTACGACAGTGGTAATGCCCTGTTCCATAAATGGATTTTTTAACTCAGGATGACCATCCATGGGTAAAATCCAGTCTAAATGCGAATGAGCATCAATAAATCCCGGAGCAATAATTTTATCGGTACAGTCGATGGTGGTGCCGCTAAAAACAATTTTTTTTGGGGTCACTATCTCTATTATAGTATTGTTAACCATTACATTACCAATAAAAGGCGGCTTGCCACTGCCGTCAATGATGATGCCATTTTTCAAGAACACACGTGAAGAGGAAGATGCCACGTTCATGGTTGGACGGCTTTCTGGTTTTTGCGTTATCCAGCCAGCATTGAATGAAGGCTTTTGTGGAGTTTCCTCTGAACATTGCAGCAACGATAGTGCTGACAATGATACAGCTAAAGTCATGGTTGATTGTAAAAAATCTTTGCGAGTAACTTCAGAATCAAATAGTGTATTGATATCCTTCATGATAGTGCCCCCTTTTTAAAGAATCAGT
>DAOLVF010000278.1:0-1663 GCA_035420565.1 Spirochaetota bacterium
TGAGGGTTATGGTGGTATCCGTAATTGAGATGGCAACCGATAGCTGTTGCAATACATTGATAAGCGAGTGCACCATCCTGCCATAGTGAGGATGGGTAAAAACCTGCGGGGCAATGGTGATGGTACATTCTTTCAGTGTTGCTAATGACAGAGCTATTGCCTGCCGCACAGCCTGAAACGATTGTGCCTGACAATACAGCATTATATGCTTTTTTCCAGATAGGGTTTCAGCAGTTCGGGTATTGTTATATTGCCATCGCGTGTTTGATAGTTCTCCATAATGGCTGCCAGTGTGCGCCCTGCCGCAAGCCCTGAACCATTGAGTGTATGTACCAGCATGGGCTTTTCGCCTTCTTTTTTGCGGTAGCGGATGCGCGCACGCCGTGCCTGATAATCAACAAAGTTTGAGCATGATGATATTTCAACATATCGATCCAGTCCGGGCATCCATACCTCTATATCATACGTTTTAGAAGAAGACGCTGATGTGTCGGCACTGCACAGGAGCACTACCCGGTAATGCAGATTGAGCAGTTGCAAAACCTCTTCTGCATCGGCTGTCAACCTTTCCAGTTCATCAAATGATGTTTCGGGCTCTACAAATTTTACCAGCTCAACCTTTTGAAATTGATGTACCCGTATAAGCCCTCGTGTATCTTTACCTGCTGCGCCTGCCTCGCGTCTAAAGCATGATGATTGCATGGTAACATACAGGGGCAAATTATTCCCATCTATAATTTCATCACGGTACAGATTGGTTAATGGTACTTCGGCAGTTGGTATCAGTGACAGCGCATCACGTTCAATACGGTAATACTCATCCATGAATTTTGGATATTGCCCGGTTCCTATCATGCTTTCATCATTAACAATGAATGGCCCAAATACCTCGGTGTAGCCGTGCTTTTTTGTGTGTAAATCAAGCATAAAATTTATAATAGCGCGTTCAAGCTGTGCGGCAAGTCCGCGATATACGTAAAAGCGTGCTCCGGCAATTTTTACTCCACGTTCAAAATCCAGTATATTGAGCTGTGTCCCCAGATCATAGTGAGGTTTTGGCTCAAAATCAAAATATGGTTTTTGCCCCCAGGTGCGCACAACAACATTGTCATGTTCATCGTTACCAATGGGTACGGATTCATGTAACATATTAGGGATGGATAACATCATGGTGGTATAGGTTTCTTCTATAGAGGCTATCTGCTCTTCATACTGCTTTATATCGTTGCCTATGCTGCGAACTTTTTCCATGATATCGGTTGGGTTTTGTCCTTTTTGTTTTAATGTGCCTACCTCTTTTGAGAGCGTATTGCGCATTGTTCGCAGCTCATCTATTTTTGCTATAATTTGACGGCGTGTAGCGTCCATATCCTCCAGTTTTGCAATATCGACAGCATCTTCCATCCTGCGGATTTTCAAGGTGTGCTTCACCAGATCAATATTGTCGCGTACTATCTTTGGATCTATCATGGTAAAACCTCATGGTGCATTAAAATAGTATGTTTACAATGAAATTGCACATGTACAATGTAATACTGTAGCACACATGCAATGCTGATAAAACCATTTTTTTACACTGATAATCATATAAAAAAGATGGTCATCAAATATGTCTTTCATGAAATAGGAATGTTAAGTAATTTTGTCAAGAAAGTATGGTGTA
>DAOLVF010000279.1:0-1614 GCA_035420565.1 Spirochaetota bacterium
GATAAAGAAGGACTGCTTGATTGGATGAGTACTATCAAAAATCCTAAATTAAAAGTCTTTGTTGTCCATGGCGAAGAAAATGCATCAGCATTGTTAGCGGAAGAAATACGTAACAGATTTGGCTATACAGTTTATGTGCCTCATTGGGGTGAGATAGTTGATCTTGAAACAATGAAATCAGAATATGCAAAATATAGTCCATTTGAAATTGCTGATAATGTTGAATCTGAGCTTGAGCATGTTGAAAAATTGGTGCAAACTTTAAAAGCACGATATAAAAAAGCAAAAGAAGAGGGCAGGCGCATCAACTGGAATCAAATTGAAAATGACATATCTGATATACGCGAGCTTGTATCAATGATTAACGATGAACTGTAGCGCATGCCCAATCTTTAATAACTATCACTCATAAACCTTTTCTTCAACCTGATCTGCACCAGGAGCATCCTGTTCAACATCTCGCAAATTTAATTTTGAGATTACCTTAAAGTATTCTTTATACCATTCATTCTGAATGATTAAATCCATAATCTCATTGGTACCAACCCATATCATGGATAACCTGATATCCCTTACAATACGTTCAAGTGGATAAACATTGGTATAGCCAATACCACCCATTACCTGCATGCAGTTATTGGCGATAGTCCATGCGGATTCGGTTACAAACTTTTTGGATTCGGACACCATCCTTCGCACTCTTCCTGGATGTACTTTGCCTGAATCAATAGCCAGCGCTGTACTGTATACCAGTGATCGGGTAGCATCCAGTAACATGACGCTATCTGCCACTTTAAAGCCAACTGCTTCAAAATATGCTATGGGTTGACCAAATGCTTTACGCATAGAGGTATATCGGGTTGCTATCTCAACTGCAGGGCGCACACTGCCAATAGTCATTGCAGCGGTACCTAAACGTTCGGGCAACATATTTCTGACAAAAACATCAAAACCACCATTAATACCATTCAAAGCATACCGTTCAGGGACTCGTACCTCGTTTAAAATTAAGCGACCAGCACCACCCCCACGAACTCCCATAAGTCCGTAGATATATTTTGTTTCAACACCTTTTGTTCGTGGCACCATAAAGCAGGTTAAACGCTGATGAGCCTTCCCTTCAGGATTGGTTACCGCGTATACCATAAACCAATCAGCACCTTCAGCTCCAACAATAAATCGTTTTTGACCGGTAATAATCCAATCACTGCCATCTTTCTTGGCAACTGTTGATGCTCCAAAAAAATCTGAACCGCCGCGTGGTTCTGTCAGGCATTCTGCAGCATAAACATCACCTTTTAATAACGGTACAACGATTTCCTGTTTTAATTCTTCGCTTCCAAATTCAACTATTGCTTCACACACTATATCAGCACCAACGCCCCATAAACAAGCTAATGAATAACTGGCAACGCCAATCTCTTCTGCAACAATACAATCATCTACCCAATTTAGTCCTCTGCCGCCATATTGTTCTGGCAATCGTATGCCCAGCAAATTCCTTTTTCCAGCCTCTTTTAAAAATTCTTTTGGGAAATGTATTTTTTCTGCATCCATGTCTAAAATCATTTCACGAGGTACCCATTTTGCAAAATCACGAGCTTCATCCCTCAA
>DAOLVF010000280.1:0-1569 GCA_035420565.1 Spirochaetota bacterium
AATCAACCATACCGAGGTAATTGCTGTGTCATAAGGATTTTTTTCAGTATTTTCAGCGGTATTCCCCAATAAACATGATAGCTATCGATGCCATCTTCAGTTGTAAATTCATAATGATAGCTTCCATATAGATAGTTATCGGTATTTTGTTTTTTTATTGTATTTTCAATACATTCAAATAGAAAATTATCAATACAAAATTCAATCATCATGGCAACAGACATCTTAAAAAGCTTTTTGGCATCTAAAAAAATTTCATAATCAAATGGTTTAAGCACAATATGTAAACGCTTCCAGCTATCACTACCTCTCCTTTCCCTGTATTGAATTTTTCTATCTGCAATAAATTGCATCTTTTTATTTTGTGCTGCAAATCGTACGAGCAATGTTATCAATTCACTAACACTCAGATTATACAACAAAGAATATTGTTTTAAACGATGCAGGTGTTCATGAGAAATACATGTTGTTGTTTCACAATTCATCTGTCACCTCTAAAAATAGAATTATTTCCCATTGTCATTATGTGATTTTTTTTGGTGAGCATTGCAATGTTTCCTCACTGTCACATATAGCGATGTTAACTAACAATGGTAATCATTCATTACTATATTATTATTTATAATATTATTGCAAAGATAATAAAACACATTCCCTATGCTTATGACCATAAAGGAATATCTATACTAAAAGTAGTAGATGTTCCCCTTTTTTGCAGAATATACATACAATAATGTTATCTATTTCAATGGTTCTTTAACAAACTTTATGTCCACTGTGGATACAATCTGTTGTCCTGATATTTAAATTGTAAACAATCAAGTTGTATAAGGCGTTCCACTTCCCGTGATAATTCATCTTTGGGAAAAGGCAATGTTGCTGAAAGATATTCGGTCAATTCATGGGCAACATCGATTGGTGCACCATTTGCAATCCCGGGGTGATTTTCAATCAATCGTTCTAAAATGATATCGCGAGCTATCTCAAAAGAACGTATATTGCCTATTAAATTCTGTTCATCCTGCGTTAATGACTCGCCACGATTTTGCTTTTCACCCAACGACAATATGTATTCCCTGATACTGCCATTAAACACATCAACAATTTCATTAATTTTATTAGCGCTTACATCAGGGGTAACTGAGACTGCTCTGTTTGCATCATATAAGTCCCAATCATCCGTTAAAATTTCAATCCCATAGTAATCCTTCATTTCACGAACCTCAGTACCAGGAAATGGTGCCAGAACATGGAAACCATAATTATCACTCAATTCCTTAGCAAACTGTATTGTCTTCTTCATGGTTTCTTCTGTTTCACCAGGCAAACCCAGTATATACGATGTCATTGGGCTAATTCCCACTTTTCGGCATGCCTCAACAGCTTTCTGACACTTTTCCAGTGTAATCTTTTTCTTCACTTTATCCAGAATTTCCTGATTTCCACTTTCAATTCCAAAACAAAGCATGGTACAGCCAGCATCCCTCATGTAGGTTAAAAGCTCTTCATTAACGGTATCAACCCGGGCAAATGCAGTCCATGGGTGATCAATCCCGCGCCTTTTAATCT
>DAOLVF010000281.1:0-1564 GCA_035420565.1 Spirochaetota bacterium
CGTGCCTTCAGCATGATAATGGTGCGAAAACTTACTATCGCCTTGCGAAGGAGAGAAGCAGGGGGGTGAGGTTAATACTTCTATTCTTGAGGGAGCAGTATGAAAAAATTGTATTATATAATAACAATTGCTTTACTTTTTATTGGTGCATGTGCATCATCGGAAAATAAACAGGTAACTTCCAATACTGTCCAGACAATTGCTACCCAGAGTGTTGCAAATGCCGAATATGCAGTTCCCGAATATCGTTATACCACGCAGGATGGCATTCGGTTGAATGTACTGTATAATGAAAAGCTCAATAATCTGGGGAATGAGATTAAAAAGATTGAACCGTTGGTACCAATAAAACAAACATTTGGATTTTACTATGATAATAAAACAAAAGAAAAAAATAAACTCTACCTTGGATTTGATTGTGAATTGTTAGATGCAATTCCTGCAGGCGAGTCATATCCTATGAGAGCATGGAATGTTATTTTTAAACATTTACATTTCATTTTAACAAAATCAACTATCGTACATCAGATTCTTGATGACCCGGATATACAGGGGCTTGTTATTAGTTTTTACTGGATATACGAAGGACGGGAAGGGATAATAGTATGGATAGAAAAAAAAGACATAAAGCTATTCATGAAAAATACTATTATATATCCTGAACTCATAGCACGCAGTACGGCAACACGTTTAGATGGAAAAATAATCAATTTGCTATTATTTCAGAAAGCGCCTTAATTAATTTCTTTATTTCCATCATAGTCCCTACTGATATGCGGATATATTCAGATTGAATAGGACCATCAAACCAGCGGACAAGAATCTTATGCTCTTTCAATGCTGTGAAGAGTGTTTTTGCATCTATACCGGGATGTTTTGTAAATACAAAGTTGGCTTTAGACGGCACTGTATGGAAGCCCATGCTTTCCAGAGATTCCTCAAGGTATTCTTTATTATTGCGTACCATCATTATATTATATTGGAACCCTCTTTTATCAGCAAGTGCAGCATAAGCTCCGGCCTGAGCAAGACGGTCAACATTATATGAATCTTTAAGCTTAATAAAGCCTCTGATTATATCTTTATGAGCTATCGCCAAACCAACTCGCAGTCCTGCTAATGAATATGATTTTGAAAATGAGCGTGTTATGATAATATTGTCAAATTCATTGACAAGAGGAAGAGCAGTTTCATTGTAAAAGTCAACATACGCTTCATCAACAACAAGCAAACCTTTATATGCACTGCAAAAATTTTTTATTTGCTCTATGGGGATGCCTTTACCCGTTGGATTATTGGGGTTTGCTATAATAATCAAATTATATTTTTTCTTTAGAAATGTATCAAACGGCACATCAAAATTATTATCCAGAGTAATTTTGTCATACGCTATGCCGTTAGCCTCGGCCATTGTGTAGTATAATGCATACGAAGGATAGGGGAATGCTGCTAATCCATCAGGTTCAACAAATCCTCTGAATAGTAACGTAAAAATTTCATCAGAGCCGTTGGCAACAAAGATATTGTCAGCATTGAGCACATTGTTTTTAGCAAAAAGCTCACG
>DAOLVF010000282.1:0-1532 GCA_035420565.1 Spirochaetota bacterium
TTATATGCTATTATGTGTGCAATTTTCATCATTTTCTCATTGCATGGGATTTTCATTGACAGTAAAAAAATTTTTAGCCTCAAAAACTCATACCGATAACTATCGCCACAATGGAAGCCGGGAAGATTTATCACCGATCGTATGAAGAAAAATGAATTGGGGATGAAAACAGGTAAGGGCATCTATGCGTGGCAGGGTGGTAAGGCTATAATAGACACCTCGCACAAAACAGATATCATAAAGCCGGTTGACCCGTTAGCGGTACAGTTGAATGAAGCTATACGCGTTTTAAAAGAAAAGGTTGCCCGGAGTGCTGAGGATATTGACAGGGGCCAGGAAGCAGGCATGAATCAGCCCGGCCCTTTTAAAACAGCAGCGGGTATTGACCATAACCTTATAGCCCGGCGCCTGCAGTGGCTCAGCGCAGCATATAATCTTAGCTATATCAATCCGGAGCCTGAAATTCTTGATGGTAGCTTTAAATCCATGATATAACCATGAGGTCAGCATGGAATACATTGAAACACAGGTAAAAGATGCAGTAGCTTGTTGTTATATCAACAGAAATGAAGTGAAGAATGCACTTAACAGAACGATTATCGATGAGCTGGGTGCAAAGATCGGCTCCTTGCGTAAGGATAATGGGGTCAGAGCCCTGATTATGATTTTTATAGAACGTATATGGGAAAAGAATTATGATCTCTGGTACAATCCCATCCATTTTCAGAGGATGACGATTCAGGACATGCTACATTGCAGCGCTGCAGTAACACCTGATAAAGTAGCAACAGACTTCTATGGCACCAAAATTACATATTATGGGCTACGGAAGATGTCTATTACGTTTACTCAATCACTGGTAAATATTGGAATAAAAAATGTGATAGAGTCAAGATGATAGTTTTACTCCTGAGGAGGTACGGTTAATTCAGTTGCAGTTTGAATTCCCCTTGATATTTCGGGAATAATACCAAGTTTGACGTATATTGACCGAACACCCTTCTTCAGTTCTGGAAGTTTTTTTACAAAGATGAGAGCACCTATAATACATGTCACACCGCTTATTGCGATAGTATTGGGAACACCTATTAAATCTGCAAGCCATCCTGCTAAGATGCTGCCAAAAGGTGCTGTGCCCATGAATGCCATTGAATAAAAGCTCATAACCCTGCCTCGTTTATCATCATCGGCAATGGTTTGTAAAATGGTATTGCTTGATGCCATCTGTGTTATCATCCCAAGTCCAATGGCTACCATTAATAGTAAAGAAAGAATAAATATGCGGGATAATGAAAAAGCAATGAGCCCAAAACCAAAAATAGCTGCTGATAAAGGAATAATCTTCCATAGCCCTAACACACTTTTTCTGGAAGCAAGGTATACTGCACCCATCAAAGCGCCAAGCCCTGAAGCCCCCATGAGAAAACCAAAAGTATGTGATCCTCCATGAAGTATTTCTTTGGCAAAAACGGGCATAAGTACCGTATAGGGTGTTCCCATAAGGCTAACCAATGCAAGGAGGAGTATAACAT